>NZ_JAFAGS010000119.1 GCF_019237635.1 Pluralibacter sp. | reverse complement strand
AAAGCAGGCTTTTCTAAATTTGGCTCCTCTGACTGGACTCGAACCAGTGACATACGGATTAACAGTCCGCCGTTCTACCGACTGAACTACAGAGGAATCGTGTGAACGAGGCGAATACTACTGGCCGTCGTTTTTTGTGTCAACACTAAAATTAACTTACTGATTCAATTGGCTGAGATTAGCGCAATGTGTTGTTTTAGTGAACTGTACGCGCATTTCCCTGGCTATCGTGGACATTATCACGAATTCGTAATAACGGATCCTGACGGTAGAAATGGCAAAAGCGTTGCCATAATGCCGGGAAACGCGGGGCAAAGAGCTCCGGGGCGCTGAAGAAGTACTCTGACAGCACGGCGAAACACTCGGCCGGGTCGGTCGCAGCATAGGCATCAATGCTGGCGGCGCTTTCTCCCACCAGGTCTATCTCATCCTGAATATTGTTCATTGCTGCATGAAGGTCGTGCTCCCAGCCTGCGACTTCGCGCAGCGGGATAAGCGGCACGCCGCTGGCGCGATCGCCGTTGCGGGTATCAAGCTTGTGCGCCACTTCGTGCACGATAAGGTTAAAGCCGGAGGCGTCGAACGAATCCTGAATATCAAGCCAGTTCAGAATGACAGGACCCTGCTGCCAGCTCTGTCCGGACTGAACGACCCGCTGGTTGTGGACCAGACCGATGTCGTCCTGCCATTCATCATCGACGACAAAGGGGGCCGGGTAGACCAGCACCTCGTGGAAACCATCCAGCCACTCGAGGCCCAGCTCCAGTACCGGCAGGCAGAACAGCAGGGCAATACGCGCGTGTTGTTCCGGCGTGAGCGTGAGTCCCTGCAGGGGGACAATCCGCTTCTGCTGTAAAAAACGTTCCGCCAGATTCGTCAGGTTTCCCTGCTCATCAATCGAAAGGCTCGCTAAAACAGGAATCGCAAGTGCCTGTTCCCACTGCATAGCAGTTTCGTGAGGCACATCATGTGTTTTCCAGGGCCATTTAATCATCGCTTTGCTCGCAAACTCGTCACTTGAACACAATTAAAGGGACAGGGTCTGTTAAAATGCCAAAGATCCTGGCATCATGGCAACCATCTCAGCGGAGAGATGCCGGAGCGGCTGAACGGACCGGTCTCGAAAACCGGAGTGGGGGCAACTCCACCGGGGGTTCAAATCCCCCTCTCTCCGCCACTATTCAACCACTTACACCATTTCTTTTCAGTGACCCATATCCCGTTGAGAAAAAGTGAGAAAATCCGGTGAGAAAAATGCGCCGGGAAAAAGCGTCGGCGCATGTCAGGATTACACATTTTCTTACGCAATGTTGGGCTCACTTTTACCTTACGATCGTAGACCAAAACCTGTGGCGATTCACAACTCGGTGAGAACATCCTGGTAAACCGAACTGTAAGAACAGACAGATTCAGGTAATGCCTTCACTCCTTCGACTTTCTCAGGGCTTATCTGATGGCAAACGAGGCCATCTGATACCATCCATCGGCGGTTTTCCCGTTGTTGGCAAGCTGGACTCGCGGTGCGCCCTGGGCGTCGGTTATTGCCGTTTGCAGCGAATAGTCGCCTGCGGCCAGGGTTGTCGGTAGCGCCAGCACAACGCGGCTTTGAATATCGCCAGGCAACCAGCGGCGAATATCGTCTTGCGTTTTCTGCTTCAGAACGGTTGTGCCTGCGGCATTAACCACCCGCCACTGCACCGGATAAGGAAGATAAGCCGGAGCAACACCGTCATTGCGCCAGTTAACGGTCAGCCTAAGCGGTTGCCCGGCCTGAAGCGGGGTATCAAACATCAGCTTATTTACCCGATAGCGATAGCCAATGCGCAGTAAGGCTTTATCAACAATGTCGCGGTATTCCGTGGGGATCGGTCGCGATTTAATATTCAGCGTGCTGGCGTGCTGCTGCAACGCCCAGTCGAAGGTCGCCTGGACCTCTTCGCGGGTATAGTGCTGCACGGTTTGCCATTCGGTCATATAGCCGCAAATCTCAAGGCTAACCGGCGCCCGTTCCCAGCTATCGTTAAAGGCCGGCTCGGCGGCCTGCGCGGCAGCCAGCCGCTGCGGGTAGTCATCGCGCATATGGCTCCACTCGGCTGAGAAGTTACGCCAGTCGCCCCAGCAGTCCGCGCGCCAACCTGCACCCCGGCGGCTGGCCCATGCCAGCGAGTCGCCGCCGCTAATGAGCATCACTTTCGGTGTTTTCGGAAAGCTATCGAAATGCATATCGACATAACGATTGAGCTGTGCGGGGGTGTATTTGTCCATTAATTTCGGGACGTCAGGAAAGTTGGAGTTATGCCATTCCCCCCACGAGCCGACCATGCCGATATCAATAAAGGCCAGCTCCGGATTTCCATCGTAGCGTTTGCCCATGGTGCTGATCAGTTTCTGCGCGTAGGCGATGAAGGTTGGGTCGCTGAGATCCGGCACGAAGGTTTTACCGTTCTGAACCCACTGTCCTTTAATGCCTTTGGCAATCAGCCAGACGGGGATTTTTGAACCGGTTTGCGGTTCATCAAGCGCCATAAAGCGCAGGCCAACGTTCATCGCCGGCTGGTGTCTGGCGGCAACGGCGAAAGCGTTGTCGATGAGGGAAAAATTGTAAACCCCTTCCTGCGGCTCCAGTTCGCTCCAGTAAAAACGCTCGTATTCAATGCCGGTGTCGGGATACTGCGCAAGGGTGGGCTTTTGACCGTAACCGTCATGAAAACTGGCCACACCCATGCCTGGATTGGTCAACAGACCGTCGAAGGGCAGAGGTGAAACCACCGTGGTGACTGCACCCGCAGAAGCTGACGTCAGCAAGCCCGCCAGCAGCAGTGCACGAAACGAAGGTGCGTTACGCAGAGACGACATTGGCATAGGCATTTCACCTTGTCATTGTGTCATGAAGATTCATAAACCACGTCCAGATACCGACGTGGAAATTTGTGAATATGTCGATGCCTAATGCCGATTTCAGCATATAGAGTGCCAGCAGAACCGACAGCAGGCAGAACAACACACCGAGGGTAATCATCAGTGTAGTGAATATGCGCCCGAGCAGGGTGCTTTCGCGCGATACCTTGCGCAGATCCCGGCCAAAGAGAAATACCACGAAATAGCGGCGGTGGAGGAACGGGAAGCTATGGCGAAAATCGAGCCAGTGGCGCGTCGCCAGATTAGTGTGGACCAGCGCCTGCTCAATTCCGCGCTTCTGTTCCGGGGTTAATGAGGTTTCGACCTCCTGGTCAAGTGAGGCATAGAAGCGCTCAACAACCCGTTCTGCTGTAGATTTCGACACGTGTTACCTGTTTACGTTAGGCGCTGATACACTTGAGCGGTTTGGGCGGCAATTTCCGGCCAGCAGTATTTTGGCAGGAACTGGCTGTAATCCGCTTTTTCTCCTCCGACCCATTGCTGAAGCTTCTGCGTCAGGGCCGGAACATCACCGACCGGGAAATAGTCCGCTTGCGGTAGCCCGATTTCGAGATTAGCCGGGATGTCACTGACAATGACGGGCAGTGACCACGACATTGCTTCCAGCAGGGCGATCGGCAAGCCTTCATGATAGGAGGGCAGGACGAATAACCCGGCCTGCGAGAACAACGTATGTAGCATCGCACCGCTGACAAAACCGGTCATGAAGATGTTCGGCGTGCTGAAGGCCTGTTTCTTTAGCTGTTCGCTGTACTCATCGGCGTGGTCGGCATCACCAATCAGCACCAGTGGCACACTACAACCCGCCGCAGCATAAGCCGCGATCAGGTCGTGTAGCCCTTTCTCTTCCACAAAGCGTGCAACGGCAACAATGTACTGACCCGGCTTGAGTGCGTGTCTTTCAAGCATCGTCATCTGCTCTTCAGCGGGTGGCAGCGCGACCTGGCGGACGCCGTTATAGATAACGTGGGCATTATGCCGACCATGTTTGTGCTTAATCAGATTGTTGATAACCTCGGAAATGACGATCACTTCATTGGCGTAGGTTACCGCCCATTTTTCGCCCAGCCGCAGCATCCCTTTGCCGATTTTTCCCCACTTCTGCCGGTCATAGTCCGGGCCGTGATGAGTAAAGACGACACGTTTTCCCAGCAGACGCAACAACGGTACCACCAGTCCGGGGCCGATGGCGTGAACGTGAACCACACTGGAGCCGTCAAATAACGTACTGAGCGCCGCCAGGGTTGAGTGCACAATGGCCTCGAACGTACGGCTTTTCGGCGCCCATAAACTCTTGAGTCTAACACCTTTATATTCACTGCGGCGATAGTTCACGTAGGGCGAACGGGCCAGCACGCAGATCTCCGCGCTGCCCAGGCGATAGATTTCCGGGTACAGATTCTGGCAGTGGGTTTCGACGCCGCCCTGAACATCGGGAATGCCGCGGGTGCCCAGCACTGTCACATTGGTTTTCATGTTGTCTCTCCCACAAGTTGCTGATAAAGCGCCTGTAGCACCTGGATATGACGGGCAAGACTGTATTTTTCTTCCAGATGCTGGCGGGCGTTAATCCCCATTTCACGCGCCCGTTGTGGGTCCGCTGCCAGCTTGTCCATCAACTTCGCCAGCGAGTCGCTGTCGCCAGGCTCCACCAGATAACCATCCACGTTGTCACGGATCTGTTCCGGAATACCGCCAATGTTGCCTCCGATGACCGGGCGGCCAAAGGCCATCGCCTCCAGTACCGACATTGAGCAGTTTTCGTAATACTCAGAAGGAACAATGACCGCGCGGGCACCGCGAATCAGGTTGTTTAGCGCCTCGCCGTGCTTCATATACCCGAGGAATTCCGGGCCACTGAAGCGCGCGCGCAGGTCTTTGACGAGCGGGCCATCGCCGACAATTTTTAGCGGCATTTTTTGCGTCATTTTCTGCTGCGCCTGGGCCAGCGTTGACACGCCTTTTTCCCGACTCAGACGGCCGATATAGAGGAAATAGTCGCCAGCCGTTTCGCCGGGCACGGTGGTGCTGGCGTCAATGCCGTTAACGATAACGTCGATCCGGGTGTCGGGGAGCTTACGCAGCAGCATCTGGCGCATAAACTCGCTCGGCGCGATGATGCTATCGAGCATGGCGTAATTTTTGGCGAATTTCTGCCAGTAGGCCTCCAGCGACAGCAGCAGGCTTTTAAAGGTATTACCCTGCTGGCATCGGTGGCGGAAGGCGTTGATGACTGATCCGGTCAGGCACTCTTCGCAGACGTGGCCATCGCGCAGCATGGTGTAGGAAGGGCAGACGATTTTATAATCGTGCGCAGTCAGTACCGTTTTACAGCCAAAGCGCTTTGCCACGCCAATGACGGCTGGCGTTATCTGATGATAGATATTATGAAAATGAACAATATCCGGCCGCTCGCGCAGCAGCAACGTGTTGAGCTTCGCACAGGCCTGCGAATTATAGATAAAGTCCACTCCAGCCCTGACCCGGTTCATCAGCCCGTGGCTGTCGTGATAATCGACGTTCTGGACGAAAAACGCTTCCCACGGTGACGGTTTATTTTCCACGTGCTTCATACTGAAATCGACGATCTGGTGGCCCGATTGCAGCATGGCATCCCGCTCCTGGAAATAAACGGTTTCCGCGCCTCCTTTGATAAAGAAGAACTTGTTAACGAAGAGAATTTTCATTGTCTGTAACGATATGCTTTGGATTAAAAACGGTCACCGCCGGGCGTTGCATCGGGTCACGGACTGCACGAACCACCCCGCGGAGCATCCCCACTGAAAACATGAATAAGTTAACAACGCTCTGTACGCCGTCGCGCAGGGATTTATTTTTAATTGTTTTCAGGGCGATAAACGCCAGCAGTGGCAGCAGCGCAATGGCGATGACCTTGCCGTTAAAGGTCAGCAGGCAGACAAGCAAAATCAGCAGATACAGGGTGAAGATCAGCTCATTACGAACAATACGCAGCGCGGCTGGGAAATGCGCTTTGCCCCAGCAACTGCGCAGCAGCTCGCCTGGCGCGCACAGGAAACGGTTCTTCCAGCGGTAGATCAGCATTTTGAAGGTCGGCATGGTGTAGGAGGTGTGGCTAAAGTAGGGCACCTCCAGACGGTGCAGCTTGTAGCCCGCGGCCCTCAGGCGGATGCCCAGCTCTGCCTCTTCATAGGCGTGCAGGTTTAGGTTGGTCAGGTAGCCGACTTTTTCGATGGCCGAACGGCGATAAAGACCGCCGCCGCCTAAATGGTCGGTATCGCCATGCGGATAAATCAGGTGCAGGCGCTGCTTGCGCGATTTGAACTCGTAGTTAGAGGCATCATCCATCTTGACGCTGCCGGCCACCCCCGCGTACTCAGGATGGGTTTCCAGGAACTCGACGGCGGTATCGAGAAAGCCCGGCTCCAGCTCCATATCACCATCCAACAGCAGCAGGTAATCGCCTTCGCTGTACAGCCAGCCGAGCTGGTGGCCGATACCGCAACTGCGATCGCTGATGTTATCCAGGCACACCACCATCACGTCTTTCGCTAATGCGAGCTCCCGCGTGTTATCCGTCGAGAGGCTGTCGGCAACGATGATTTGATGCGGATACAGCAGAAGCTGTTTGCGTACGCTGTCGATCGTTTTCTCAATGCCCTGAGCTTCATTCAGGGTCTTAATGCTGACGGTAATAGCGGGTGTTTTATTCATGTTCGTTACCGGCGTTCAGACGGATAGAGCGGTGGATGACGATAAGCGCCCCGAGGGCCACCCATAATAAAAACTGTAGCATGGGCACGATCATCAGGATTTGGCTGTAGGGCAGGCTGAGCAGACAGCCGATGACAAAGACGTAATACGCCGGTGCCGAACTGAGCAACTGGAGATCCTCACGATTAAGCTCCTGACGGGAGAAGGCCTTTTTTGGCCGCATCGCCACGAGCACGGCGCCGATCATGCAGATAAACAGACTGGTGCCGATAATGCCCACTTCCCATAGCAGCATACTTAAGGACGTTGAATCGAGGATCAGGTGATACCAGGCGCCAATGTACCCCGGTGAAACCGTACTACCGCTGTTCGTGGCGTTAAGACCGTAGCCGAACAGCATCCCGCCCGGGCCGAAAAGGTCGTTATGCTGGAGCCAGAAGAAGACAGTGGTGAAGCGCCCCAGTTCACCGCTCGGCATGATGTAGTTGGTGTCAAAAATATAACTCAACGAATCAATAAACACCGAAAGCGCGCTTCGGGTCGGATCCCCGCCGAAGGCCTCCGAGTAATTCGATGCCAGAGCGGTGATGGCGATAAAAATTAACAGCGCCATTCCGACGGTTATCGTCAGCAGCGAACGCAGGCTGACAGCACTGACGCCGCGCACATAGCCGGGCAGGATCCACTGCAGCGCCAGCAGGAATGGCGATAGCAAGATGATGAATTTTACCTCGCCCACCACGCAGAGGAAGAAGCCCAGCGCGATGTGGACCACCAGCGATTTAAAAGAACAGATCCCGTGCTTATACTCCGATAGCTTTAGTAGCATGATCAGCAGGCAGAACAACCCCATTGCCGCGGTGTTGCCGCCGCCCATCGGATCGCCGCCGAAAGTGCCGACCACCGAGTCCCACTTCTCATCCTCACCACGAAGTGCCACGCGTTGGGGAAGGATGAAAATTACCTGATAAATCGTGACCGGAACCTGCACGTAGTAGATCCAGTAGAAAAGCTGGGTCAGCCTGTGCAACTGCGATTCACGAATCATCCCAAGCAACATACACAGCAGCAGGAGTGACAGCGCTAGCTCGTTTTTAAAACCGACGATGGTGGTCACGATGCCCGATTGCAGCACAGTAGAGACAAGGCCGAGAACAATAAACATCAGGTACAGCGCCAGTATCACCTTTTCGCGTCCGGTGAGCGTCAGCGGGCGGTTTTGCATTAACAGCAGTACCGCCATGATCAGCACCATAAAGAAGGGCAGCCACAGAATCGCCGCAATGCCGGTGAAGTACTGAACCGTGCCGCAGAACACCAGAGTTATCAGAGCGTAAGCTTCAAGGTAGCGGCCAGTATTTAGCTGCATATTTTCTGCTCCTGTCCCCAGAGCGATTTCGCCCGCTGGTTCATTTTGATGAGAATGAACAGATAGCGCACGCTGGTAAGCACCGCGAAGGTCAACAGCGCGAATTGATAGCCAACGCCGAATTTCGGCAGGGCGATGAAAGCAACGACAATTATCAGCATTTGCTCAATTTGAATACGCAGGAAATAGCGCCGGGAGCCGAAAATCAGCTCAATGACCGTCAGCGGGCTGACCGCCAGAGCGGCAAACAGATAGGGCAGCATATAGCGCGAAGTCGGGACAGAGTTCAGCCACTCCTGGCTAAAGCCGAGACGCATCACCAGCGGATAGAAAATCCAGATGCCGAGGATGCACACCACCGAGGCCCCCATCAGCATCAGGCGTACCTTTTTATATTCCGGGTAGTTAAAGGTGTTGTTACGAAAATCCATCGACCATTTAGAGAAGATGGAGTTGCGTACGGCGTTACCAATGATCATCACCGGCGATAAACAGAAGCGGCTGACCACCGAGAAATACCCTGCGACCAGCGGCGAGAACCAGATGTTAATCAGCATTGTCGGCAGGTTATTGCTGGCCATAGCCAGTACCTCTGCACTGCCAACGCGGCTGATATGCTGCCAGTGTTCGCGTAAAAAGCGGGCGTTAGTGGTGAGCGAAAAGTTGCTCAGCGTCAGGCTACGGAAGTTAAACAGGCGGATCAGGCAGCCGCTTATCAGCAACAAAATGCCGACCATCCATGCCAGATAGAACAGCGTCGGATTGGGCATCACCAGCAGGGCAATGGCCACAACCAGGGATACGGCGATGCGCTGGAAGGTCAAAAACGGATAATTCCCGCCGCGCAGCGACAGGTTTTCAGCAACCAGTACCAGCGCATAGCTGAAGGTCAGCAAATAGAGAAACGCAATATTCAGGTTGAAGATAACGCCGGTGATCACCGCCCAGGGGATAGCCATCACCAGGCTCTGTAACACACAAAACACCACGTTTTGCCCCAGTTGCTGATCCTCCTGGCGGGGGAGCAGCAACTGGGAAGCAAAAGTACACACCTGCGCGCCGATCAGCACATTGCTGTAGATCATCGCGTAATGGCCGACCTCCGCCATCCCGTAACGATGAGAGATAAGCCAGACCGAAAAGGCGCCGATCAGTTGCGAAAGCACTGACGAACTGGCGATGGAGGAAATACTTCTGATGAGATTCATGATCGCTATTTCGGTGAAATAAGTTCGTGCATTTCGCGATCGAGCAGACGTTTCCCTTCCTGCGTTTCCAGGTTTTCTTCTTTCACCTGGTTGAGCAACAGTACCACCCGGCCAGTACCGGCGCGTTGCAGACGTTGTTCTGCCTCACGGACCCGAGCGGCCTGCTCACCGGCTTTCACCACCATCAGGCTAATGTCGCTCTGCGCTGCCAGCAGCAGGCAATCCTGTGCCTGGCTCAGGGCTGGGGTATCGATGACCAGCGTATCGTACGTCTGATGGAGCGTCGCCAGCAGGGCGGGTAAGCGTTCAGAGGTCAGCAACAGCAGGGAGGAGTCGTGCAGCTCGCCGCGCGGGATAAAGTCCAACTGGTCATCGAGCTTAACGATCGCCTGTTCCGCGGTGGCATTGCCGTTCAGCAACTGGCTGAAGCCCTGTTTCTGCTGCGGATACGTCGCTGATAACCCCTTATCCGCCAGATAATCGAGATCGATAATCAGCGTTTTACGCGATTTGCTGGCAGATCTGGCCAGCAGTTCGGCGATGAGCGAGCTGCCGAATTGGGGTTGTACCGATGTCACCAGAACGGTCGCAGGTTTATCGCGCGGGTTAAGCAACGCCAGGCGCAGACTGTGGATCATGTCGGCATACTGGACGTTGTGGAAAATCTGTTTCGCACTTTCCAGATGCTGCAGTTGCGGGAATTCACTGCTGGCGTCGAGAGCCGCTTTCGCTTTCAGCTCGCTGAGGCTATTCACCGTTTTGTCAAGCGCAGTGCCGACGATCAGATACATGATATACAGCGCCAGCGCCATCAGGGGGATCATCACGATAAGCAGGACGCGCTGCGGTTTTGACGGGCGATCGGGAGGAACAGCAGCATCGTAAATCACCTCATCCGGCACCGAGAGATTTTCCGACAGCTTTTGCTCATTGGCGCGCTGATAAAGAGACTTATAGAGCTCCTCAGTTTTGTTTAGCGCGGTAGTCATGGTGTTGTACTGATCACGCTTAGCGCCGAGCGCCTGGAAGTCCGCTTTTTGTTCGTCGAGCATTTGCTGATAATGCTGCTCATCATCGAGCGCGATTTGATACTGCTGGCGCAGGCCGTTAGTCAGCTCACCCAACACCAGGCCAAGCTGGGCGTTCACCGCCTGCATCTGCGCCTGAGCCTGGAGATACTTCGGATGCATCGGCCCATAGTGCTTCGCCGCGTCCGAAAGTTCGCGGCGTGTCTGGATCATTGCGATGCGCAGATCCTGAATCTGTGGATGAGCGGATATTTCTGGCAGAGAAATAATCTGCTCAACCGGTTTGCCCTGCTGCTGGCGGACTTTGTCCCACTCAGTCTGCGCTTTCAGGCGGCGCTGGGTGGCATCGGCCAGACGGTTAATCGCGATCCCCATGCGTTCGGTTTCATAACCATCCACGCTGCGAAAGGTCAGCAACCCATTCTGCTTGAGGAAGGTATCGATGTCCGCCTTCTGCTGATCCATTTTGCTTTTCAGCTCGTCCATCATTTTTTCGTTCGAGCTTTGCGCCTGAAGCAAGGTGTTTTTCTTCTGCTGCAAACTGTAATCGATAAAGACCTGGGCGACACCGTTGGCGATATTGGCGGCTTTCTGCGCCGATTTGGCTTCCACGGAAACGGAAACCAGTTGGGTGGAGCGCACGCCGGAAATGGTCAGTTGCTTTTGCAGCGCCAGCACTGCGTTATCGATGCGCCCGGCTTCGTCCATTCTATCGCCGTCGTTAAATTCGGGATCCTCATACAGCTTTAATTTACGCACCGCGGCATCGAGCACCACTCGCGATCCCATTAATGCATACTTGGTTTCGTAGTAATCGCTGCGCGTGGAGTCGTAATTATCCACTCGTGGCAGGGGAGAGATATCCGATGATTGCGCTTTAAATAGCACGGTTGCCGTCGCCGTATAGCTCGAGGATATTAAGCAAGTCAAAATAAATGCCGCCACGGCGGCAACGATCACCACAACCAGGCACCAGATGAGTTTGTGCTTAATTTTGTTGAAATAAGGCGTGAAGTCGATAACGCCTTCTTTCTTTTTTCCGTTTTCTACCAATGAAATTGCCATATCAGAAGAAACTCATGCCAATAATGATGGTATCTCCAGCCTGAACGGAGGAGTCTGCGGCGACGTTGTTCAGCAACTGCCCGCTGCCAGACTGTCGAATTTGAATATCCTTACGGTCAGCGCGGTCGGTGAAACCACCCGCTAGCGCAATGGCTTTTTCCGCCGTTAAGCCTGGCTCCCAGGCGTAGCCATCCGGTTTTTTCACTTCACCCAGCAGATACACTTTGCGGTATTCAGCGATGCTCACCGTGACCATCGGTTTTTGCAGGTAGTTACCACGCAGCTTATCAGCAATTTCTTTACTCACCTCTTCAGGGGTCTTGCCTTTAAGTTGCAGTACACCAATAAACGGGTAATCAACGTTGCCGCTGTTATCGATTTTTACCCGCATGGACATATCCTGCTCGCCGGAGACGTTAATATTGACTTCATCGCCATGGTCCAGCAGGTAAACGGTATTCGGCTGTGTTTTGATGGGCTGCTGCGGGGTTGTGCATCCCGCCAGCAGCAGCGCCAGCAGCGGAAGCATCGCCAGATTCCTGTTTAAAAGGGTCATATTTGTACCTGCGTCATAAAAATAATGGCCGAATCATCGTAGCCCAGGGTGCGATCAACTGCTTGTGTGTAGTCCGGGCCAATATAAAAAGTATCCGTATCTTTATTGGAGTGCATGGTGTTCCATTGCAGCTTCAGCTTAAAGTTAATGGATGGACGAAAATCATAGTTAAAAGTCAGCGACAGCAGATTTGACGTATCTTTGCGCTTATCACTCTGATGCTTATAGTCTTCGGTAATATAGGAATAATCGATCAAGGTTGAGAAACGATCCACCACCCAGTGATGTTCATAGCCAATACCTGACGTCGATACCAGGATATATCCGCCGGAATCGGTTGGGTCTTTAATTCGCTGCGAGCTGTGCAGGTTAACGTTAACCTGCTCGAGCGGTGCCCAGTCAGCAGTAATATCCCAGTTCAGGCCGTTAAAACCCTGCGAATTCGGGTTATGGATAAACTCTTTGTACAACCAGGCAATGTTGGCGTTGATCTCCGTTTTCCCCGTCAGCCGGTTTTTCATACCGAACAGCAGATAATACTCATTGCTGTCTTTAAGCTGATTAAGCTCATAACGCCGCTGGTTGGTAATAAAACTATAGCGGTAACGCAGCGTTTCTGCCTTCTGATCGAACAGTTCTGCGACCAGGCTATTTTCATGCCACTCCTGATCGCGCATGTAGTAGCCGAAGTCATTACTGGCATCGTTGATACTGTCGAGATCGCGAAAACGTAGCTGCCTATGCTGTAGCGCGACTTCAGCCTTGCCGCGGCCTTCTTGCGCACCGTAACTGTAGCGCAGCTCGCCGTTGAAGAAGCGGATGCCGATAGGTTTATCGATACCAAACTCTTCAAACTGTTCGGGCGAAAAGCCTTCGGTTGTATCGCGGCCACGCTCTTCATGACCCAGCGTTTCCTCAAGGTCAAGAGACAATCCATGCATGTTGCCGTAACGCCAGTTGCCATCGAACATGAAATAATGGTTGTTGCGATTATCCGCGCTATCGCTGGCATAGTAACGATAGTCGCCGGAATACATCAGCAAGTAGCGGTCATCCTGGCGTTCGCCCATGGCTTTTACGACAGGCTTTATGTTCTGGTAGCTTGAACCAATAGCATTCTGGCTATCGTGCTGCCAGGTCACGTTGTCGTTGTAACCCATGTCATAGCCCAACTGGCTCTCGAAATCGATGCCAGCAATACCGGTGTGCGGTTTTGCCTGGAGGTCGGCATGTGCGTAAGGCACAGAGAGAAGACCCGCCAGGATAGCGAACCTAGAATACATTTTTACCCACAAAGCCCCGTAAGAAGGTCAAAATTATGATTTTAAGATCGAGGAAAAGCGACCACGACTGGATATAGTCCAGATCGTGCTGAACGCGCTTTTCCATTTTATCCAGCGTATCGGTTTCGCCACGGAAACCGCTGATTTGCGCCAGCCCGGTTATTCCCGGCTTTACCTTATGGCGAATCATGTAGTTCTCAACCAGTACGCGGTACTGCTCGTTATGGGCCACCGCGTGCGGGCGCGGGCCGACAATCGACATCCGCCCCTGAAGGACGTTGAAAAACTGTGGCAGCTCATCCAGTGAGGTTTTACGTAAAAAAGCACCAAATCGGGTGATTCGCGGATCGTTGCGGGTCGCCTGGGTGACGACGGTGCTGTTCTCCATAACTCGCATGGTTCTGAACTTCCACACCTCGATTTGTTTGCCGTTCAGGCCATAGCGGGTCTGTTTAAACAGAACAGGTCCAGGCGAAGTGAGTTTGATGCCAATGGCCACGAAGAGCATGACCGGAAGGCTGACCAGGGCAAAAAAGAAACCGAGGATCATATCTTCAATGTACTTGATGATGGCGCCTTCACCGTCAAACGGGGAGGTGAAAATACTGATGGTTTGCAGGTTACCGAACATGCGCAGCTGGGAAATATGTGGGCTGTAAGAGAACAGATCCGGCACCAGAAACACATCCACGGTCGTGTCCGAGAATTCGTTCAGAAACTGCTTAATGCGCTGCCGGGCGACCATGGGCAGCGCAATATAAATTTCGTCAATTTCGCCAGCTTTCGCTAAAGCCAGCAGATCGCTGCGGGTACCGGATCGTTCGATGCCGATAAGCGAGCTTTCGCGATGATTGTTGCGGTCTTCAAAGAAGGTGATGGTGAAGCCACGCTGTGAATATTCTCTTTGTAATGCGTTTTTAATGGCCAGACCCGCTGGTGTAATACCGAGGATCGCAATGCGTAACGTCGAATTTAAAAGATAATAAGAACTGATTACACGAACAAGGAATACGATTAAAAATATAAACGCCGAACATGTTGCCAGACTCTCGGCAAGCAGGATCAAACTCTCCACTGGCTGCTTATTGATAAGTTTTTCGGCAATCGCGAAAAATAAAAACGAAACAATACTGCTCAGAAAGACGCTTAAAATCAGAGCGATAGATTTGGTTAAATAGCAACCCTTCAATTTAACGGTGTACAGGTGAAAGTATTCATTAATACGAATGAAGACCAATGAGAAAATGATGCCGATAAGCGCGCTGGCCGTGGTGGGGACTGTGTGGAAATACTTTAAATAGGTAAAAAACAGAATATTGACTGTAAAAAAATCCAGTAACTTTATCAACTTACTATAGCGTGAATTATAAATTTTCATATTGTTATCTGTCTTTTTTGCTCGGTTAATGGCGTCAATTAAACATCGTTATGTTTGTTTTCCAGCCGACCCAAAAACGTGTGATAAGCATTTACAGCTACAATAAATTACTAATATTCATCACATAAGACTAATGATAGACCGATGTTGAGATATCTCAAATAAAAAAACATACCACTTTTCAGAGGGCTGACGGGGGGATATTCGTGGTTTTGTTGAACGCCTCAGCACCCGCTTTATCAATGGTATTGAATGGACGGAGGCCGACCTTCCTGGCGTAAACCTTTTGTCTTGCGACCGGAGACAAGCTGCCACGGGGGCTTCCTTCGTACTCAGAAATCGACGTCGCTTTCAGATTGTGGAAGGAGCCAGCCAGCCTCAATGCCCGGAATGGCGTTCGCCGTACTGATTACTGATAAGGTAAGCAGAAGATGGCCGCATAGCGCACGACGTGCCCCACGTTTCTTTCATGTTCTCCTGGTCAATACAAAAGCGCCCGGCATCACTTCGCCAGGCGTTTTGATTTAGTGGCCATCCGTTTTCGAATGTCCTGTTACGATATTTTCTGGATCACAATGCTGCCATTAGATGTTGTATTTGCCGAGGACACCGGAGAATACACAATCTGGCTTGATGTTCCATAGAAATTAGAGATGAACGCATTTCCTGATGCCAGTGAAAAAGTCACTTTCTCAGAAGGCATTCCACTGTCCGGTGTATTAATAACGACATTCTTAAGCGCTGTATCTGCTTGTTTAGGAAGATTTACGCCAATAACCTGGATAGTATCATTAGTAAAGTACAGACCAATAGAGCCCGTGCTATTAGAGTTAATGGTCTGCTGATACCATGCCAGCGGCGGTGTGGCATAGGCACGTGAAAAACCATTAAAGCTAACAGGCTTTCCATTCAACGGGATTTCCTGATTCTGAATACCACTCAGAGGTAAAAACAAGCTAACAGCATAGACGTCCAGTGACGCATTTTGCTGAGCATTGTCTGGAACCGAGACGGTAATTTCATTTGCATTCGTGTTTGCAGGGTTAATCAGATACGCCAGGCCTAAAGAGAACCCCTGCGCCTGTACGGAATCGACATTATACGAAGCAGGTACCTGGTTATTATAAACAACGTTAAATGGAGTTGTATTACCCGTATTGTTGTAAACAACAATAGCTACAGGTTGATTAGGTAAGTGATTAAACGTTACCGCATCTCCTTTTTCAAGCGTAGTTCTGCTGCCATCAGAAATAGTTTTTTTGATGCCTGCGGACGCATTTAAAGCATAAGATGTAAGATACATTCTCAAACCTCGATATATGGTTGGCTGTAAATAGTAATTGCAAGGCGTCATGTGTTGTTGCCTGCCTGGTAAACATTAGGCCACAAAAATAAAATACGCAATATTGCGTAGTGATTTATTATTTTCTCTGACAATACATAGTATTACGAGGAGCTTGGTGATTTAACAAAAATAGCTTTTAGATTAATCTGTTTTTGTGGTTTGGCTACTCATTAAACACATCGCAATATAATATATATTGCGCTGCCATTAATATAGAATATATCATCGTTGATATAAGTTGTTATAAATTCTGACCTGCGAATACCATGGTGCATGGGAGCCTGGATATTTTTCTCCACAAAATAAAAAAGGCCCGCACGTGGCAGGCCCTGGTTCGGTCTCGACAGCGTTAGAACTGGTAGGTCAAACCAATACCCACAACGTCATCGGTAGAGATGCCGTTTGCTTCGTAGAAGCTTGCATCGTTATCCAGCATGTTGATTTTGTAATCCACATAGGTGGAGAAATTCTTGTTGAAGTAGTAGTAGGCACCCACATCAATGTAGTTCACCAGATCCTGATCGGTCAGGTAGGAACCCTTGCTGTTGTAGTGTACGCCGACATCAACGCCTTTAGAATAGACCCATGCCAGAGACGGACGCAGACCAAAGTCGAACTGATACTGCGCGACGGCTTCAAAGTTTTGCGTTTTGTTGGCAATACCGTTGTCACCGAACGGAGTCATATTGCGGGTTTCTGCATACATCATCGCCAGATAGACGTTGTTGGCGTCATATTTCGCGCCAACAGTCCAGACATCGGCCTTATCGCCACCAGCGCTTACGCTGCCATTTTTACCGTTGCCGTAGGTATTGATAACCCCGCGGGAAAGGACCTGATCGTTAGTACGATCGGAAGATGCGTAAGCGGCACCAACGCTAAAGCCCTGCATGGCAGGTACGGCGCTACTGAAGTCGAAGGTGGTGGACATACTGAAGCCGTCGCCGTTCTGGAAGCGAACGCTGTCGTGTCCGTTTTTGGTGCCTTCCTGATTGTTGGAACCACTTTCGTTGGCGCCCTGGTACTGCAACGCAACGTTCCAGCCGTCAACCAGGCCGAAGAAATCGGTATTACGGTATGTTGCCACGCCGTTGGTACGGCCCACCATAAAGTTGTCGGTCCAGGTGTAGGAATCACCACCGAACACCGGCAGCATATCGGTCCAGCCTTCAATGTCGTAGACGGTACCGTAGTTACGTCCGTAGTCGAAGGAGCCATAGTTGGCATACTTCAGACCGGCGAATGCCAGGCGGTTAAAGGAATTGGAACCTGCGCTTTCAGTATCGTTAGCGTAGGTTTTGTATTCCCACTGACCGTAACCGGTCAAATCGCTGGTGATCTGTGTTTCACCCTTGAAGCCGATCTGCACATAGGTTTCATCGCCGTCATCGCCAGGGTGATCGGAGAAGGTGTGACGGGCATCGACCTTACCGTACAGGTCAACTTTGTTACCGTCTTTATTATACATTTCCGCCGCATTTGCCGCGCCCGCAACCAGCAGTGCAGGCACAATAATAGCCAGTACTTTTCTTTTCATTATATATTCCCTTTGTGTAATGGATACTGTGAATATTTGTAATTCCATCCGAACTACCATCAGAATACTAGCGGTGAAGTTCATTTTAATTTAAGAAATAAATGTAAATAAATTATTTAAAATATTTCTAATTATTTCATAATTGATTATATATATTTCAGGCTTATTGGATTTGATGAGTCATTCATCTGATTGATTTGTATTGATTTTTATGATGCATGGATAGCATAGCAGTGTTTGCTTTATGAATATAAGAGGCTATTTGAATGGGTGGGTGATAATGAATGTTTCAGGGTGATGAATGCAAAAAAAACCTGGCGTGAGCCAGGTGAAAACAACCTTGGAAGAAACAAGTGAAATATAAAATAACAGAAGGTTTATTCGCCGATGATACTGTCACGCCATGATGCTAAAATAAAGTACGGATAAATACTTTTGTAAAAATAATAAGAAATACGAGTGAATGATGCGATCCCCGGAGTCATCATGAGCATGACACAAAAATGGGTTATGCTGCAGAGCCAGGAAAAACACGAAAGGCGTCGGCATGACACTGGATAACTGGCAGCAACGTTTTGAACACTGGATGCAGCAACATCACACCAATGATGATGCTGCACATGATCTCTCTCACTTTCGCCGCGTATGGGCGACCGCCTGCAAGCTGGCTCACGGGAGCGAGGCCGACCGATTGGTCATCCTTACTGCCTGTTATTTTCACGATATCGTCAGCCTGGCGAAAAATCACCCACAGCGGCACCTCTCCTCAAGGCTGGCCGCAGAGAAAACGCTGACAATCTTGCAGGATGATTTCCCGGATTTTCCCGTTCAGGCGTATCCTGCGGTGGTCCATGCCATTGAGGCTCACAGCTTCAGTGCCGGGATCCCGGCGCAGACCCTGGAAGCCAGGATTGTCCAGGATGCCGACCGCCTTGAAGCACTCGGCGCAATTGGCCTGGCGCGCGTATTTGCCGTGGCTGGCGCGCTAAACGTCGCGCTTTTCGACAGCGACGATCCCTTCGCCGACCGCCGCGAGCTGGATGATAAACGTTTCGCCCTCGACCACTTCCAGTGCAAGCTGCTGCGCCTGCCGCACACCATGCAAACGGAAAAGGGCAGGGCGCTGGCGGAGCATAATGCGCGCTATCTGGTGGACTTTATGGCGAAAATTTCCGCAGAGCTCAAGGGCGAGCCGCAGCAGTTCGACGAGGCGGTGATCCGCC
This sequence comes from Pluralibacter sp., assembly GCF_019237635.1. Lineage (GTDB taxonomy): Bacteria > Pseudomonadota > Gammaproteobacteria > Enterobacterales > Enterobacteriaceae > Enterobacter_B. The sequence goes on along the minus strand of NZ_JAFAGS010000119.1, from coordinate 11,975 downwards.
GTTTTTCTCCCTGATGTGAGCGGCTGCAGGGGTTTTGTCCCTGAGAACAGGCACCGGGATGTTTTTATGGTACTCTCAGGAATATTTGTCCGGTCCGGTTATTGAAATGCAGCAAAACCCTTCTCGTACCACACAGTCCTCGCAGACGTTCGAGCAACCCACGCCCGAGCCGCTGGCGTTGCTCACGCAGCTACAGGGCATTTATGACGTTAAAACCCTGGTGGCGTGGCTGAATGCCGTCGGCGAGCAGCACTGGAGCCCGGCGATTCTGAAACGTGCGGTCGATACCGGTAAAATCGTCACCCGGGCAAGCGAAAACGAACTGGCTCACTTGCAGTCGCTGCTGCCGACTCCGCCAGCGCACCATCCGGACTATGCATTCCGCTTTATCGATCTTTTTGCCGGTATCGGCGGCATTCGCCACGGGTTTGAAGCCATTGGCGGGCAGTGCGTGTTCACCAGCGAATGGAACAAGCACGCGGTGCGAACGTATCAAGCGAACTGGTACTGCAGCCCGCAGGACCACCAGTTTAATGACGATATCCGTAGCGTCACCCTGAGCCATCAGGCAGGCGTGACCGACAGCGAAGCGGCGGAGCACATCCGCAAGATCATCCCCCAGCACGACGTGCTGCTGGCAGGCTTTCCCTGCCAGCCATTTTCGCTGGCGGGTGTTTCCAAAAAGAACGCCCTTGGCCGCGCCCATGGCTTTGCCTGCGACACTCAGGGCACGTTGTTTTTCGACGTTGCCCGCATTATTGATGCCTGCCGCCCGGCGATCTTCGTGCTGGAGAATGTCAAAAACCTCAAAAGCCATGACGGCGGCAAAACGTTCCGCATCATCATGCAAACCCTCGACGCCCTGGGCTATGATGTGGCTGACGCCGCCGAGATGGGGGCCGACGACCCGAAAATCATCGACGGTCGGCACTTTTTGCCGCAGCACCGTGAACGTATCGTGCTGGTCGGTTTTCGCCGGGACCTGAACCTGCAGCAGGGGTTTTCCCTGCGCGCGCTGCCGGAACTTTATCCGTCGCGGCGGCCGACCTTTGGCGAACTGCTGGAACCCACCGTCGATGCAAAATTTATTTTGACGCCGGTGCTGTGGAAATACCTTTATCGTTACGCGAAAAAACATCAGGCCCGGGGGAACGGGTTTGGTTATGGCCTCGTCGACCCCACCAACCCCGACAGCGTCGCTCGTACGCTCTCGGCGCGCTACTACAAAGACGGCGCGGAGATTCTGGTCGATCGCGGTTGGGATAAAGCGTTAGGCGAGCGGGATTTCGACGATCCGGGCAATCAGCTGCGTCGTCCGCGTCGGCTGACGCCGCGCGAGTGCGCGCGATTGATGGGCTTCGAAGCGCCGCAGGGCTATCAGTTCCGGATTCCGGTTTCCGACACCCAGGCCTATCGCCAGTTTGGCAATTCGGTGGTTGTGCCTGCGTTTGCGGCGGTGGCGAAGCTGTTGCGCTCGCGTATTCTGCAGGCTGTCGCGCTGCGCGGCGGAGAGAAGCGTCATGGCGGACGTTCATAACAAGGCGACGCGCAGTAAAAACATGCGGGCGATCGGCACGCATGATACCGCGATAGAAAAACGGCTGGCGGCGCTGCTTACCGGACTCGGTTTCTCTTTCACCGTACAGGAGGCCAGCCTGCCGGGTCGTCCCGATTTTGCGCTGGCCGATTACCGCTGCGTTATCTTCACCCACGGCTGTTTCTGGCACCGCCATCACTGCTATCTTTTTAAGGTTCCGGCGACGCGAACCGAATTCTGGCTGGATAAAATAGGTAAGAACGCGCAGCGGGATGCCCGCGATATCGCCGCGCTTGCCGCCGACGGCTGGCGGGTGCTGGTGGTGTGGGAGTGCGCCCTGCGCGGGCGGCTTAAGCTGTCGGACGATGCGTTAGCGGAACGGCTGGAAGAGTGGATCTGCGGCGAGGGCGCCAGCGCGCAGATCGACACTCAGGGCATTACCCCGTTAATAATTACTCCTCAGACGGGCACGGCTTAGCCGTCCCGCGGACCGGGAACAGCGTTTTCCCCAGGGTGACCAGCACCACGGCGAAAATAATGACGCCCAGCGCCAGCCACTCGACGCTGGAGAGCGATTCGCCGCCGAAACTGGTGCCGAGCAGTACCGCCACGACGGGATTGACGTAGGCGTAGCTGGTGGCAACCGCCGGGGAGACGTTGCGAATCAGAAACATATAGGCATTAATGGCAATCAGCGAGCCAAAAATCGCCAGGTAGCCGACCGCCAGAAAACCCGACATTGTCGGCCACTGCGTCAGACGCTCGCCGGACAGCAGCGAAGCGCACATCAACACGACCCCAGCCGCCAGCATCTCGACCGCCCCGGCCATCATGCCCGTCGGCAGTTCAATGCGTGAGCCGTAGACCGAGCCAAACGCCCAACTGATGGAGCCGATTAATATCAGCAGCGCGCCCCAGGGGTTGCCGCTGAGGTTGCCGCCGCTGTTGAGCAGAATAATTCCCGCCAGACCGATGGCGATGCCTAGCCACTCCAGCTTGCGGGTGGTAATGCCAAAGACGCGGCTAAAGCAGAGCGTAAACAGCGGGACAGTCGCGACCATCACCGCCGCAATACCCGAGGGAACGTGCTGGTGCTCAGCGATCGTCACAAAACCGTTGCCCACCGCCAGCAGCAGCACCCCGATCAGGCAGGCGTTCAGCAGCGGTCGACGTGCTGGCAGCTTATGGCCGGTCAGCAGCAAAAAGCCCATCAGCAAAATGCCCGCAGAGAGGAATCTGACCCCCGCCATCATCATCGGCGGCCAACTGGCTACGCCAATGCTGATGGCGAAATAGGTCGATCCCCAGATAATATAAAGTGCAAACAGCGCTCCAATGAGCGGTAACAATTGTCTGACGCGCATACGTCCTCATGGCAAAATAAAAAGGGCGCATATAGTTAACGGTAAAACTATCCGTCTGGCGAGTGCTTTAATTGGGGGCTTTAACGCGATTTGAGTTGACATGCGGTGGCTGTGGCATGCGCTGTGTTTTATTGCATACTCAGTGGTATACCGACAATTTTTGTAAGGAATGCGATTTTGGCAGGAAGTAGTCTTTTAACCCTTCTCGATGATATTGCCACGCTGTTGGATGATATCTCGGTGATGGGGAAGCTGGCGGCAAAGAAAACGGCGGGCGTGCTGGGGGATGACTTGTCGCTCAATGCGCAGCAGGTCTCCGGTGTGCGCGCCAACCGGGAGCTGCCAGTCGTCTGGAGCGTAGCGAAAGGCGCCTTTATGAATAAGGTGATCCTTGTTCCGCTGGCGCTGCTTATCAGCGCATTTATTCCCTGGGCGATTACGCCGTTGCTGATGCTGGGCGGGGCGTTTCTGTGCTTCGAAGGGGTAGAAAAAGTGCTGCACAGCCTGCAGGCGCGCAAGCATCAGGAAGATCCGCAAGCGCGTCAACAGCGGCTTGAGGCGTTGGCGAGCCAGGATCCCACGGCGTTTGAGCGCGATAAAATTAAAGGCGCTATCCGTACCGATTTTATCCTGTCGGCGGAAATCGTGGCCATTACGCTTGGCGTGGTGGCGGCGGCGCCGTTAGTGAATCAGATTATCATTTTGTCCGGTATTGCTATCCTGGTGACCGTTGGCGTCTACGGTCTGGTCGGCGTGATCGTCAAGCTCGACGACATGGGGTACTGGCTGGTGGAAAAACGTAGCTCGCTGGCGCAGGCGGTCGGTAAGGGGTTGTTGTTTATTGCGCCCTGGTTGATGAAGGTGCTGTCGGTTGTCGGCACGCTGGCGATGTTTCTGGTTGGCGGCGGGATCGTGGTACACGGGATACCGGCGCTGCACCATGCCATTGAGGCTGTCGCTGTCGGGTCCGCGGTGTCGTGGTGGCTCCCGACGCTGCTTACCCTGATACTTGGTTTTATCATCGGCGCCGCCGTGGTGGCGCTGGTGAAGGCGGTATCGCGGGTGCGTGGTGCCGTCCATTAAAAAACGTCTGGCTGTGGGCAATGCCGCGGATGGTCTTTATGATGAAGCTGGATAGCCGCCGGTGGCTAAATACGCTCAGTTTGCGCAATAACCCCGTCCGGGTCGTGAGTCTGTGTTTTTCTGCGGTGCTGGTCTTCTCCACGCAGCTGGCCTGGCGTGAAGTCGCGGTGCTGGAGGAAGCGTATACCTCCAGCCAGCGCAACAGCCTTGAAAACGTCGCCAATAAAATGGATGCGCAGTTGCAGGCAAACCTGGACGGCCTGACGTTCTACCGCAACAGCATACAGGAGGCGTTACAGACGCCGCTGGCCTTTAGCGGGCTGCGCGATGCGGTCGGGACGTTCGTGCAAAAACGCCAACAACCCCAGTGGGCAATCTCCCTTGATAACCGCCGGATGCTGCCCGTTTACGGCGTCTCTGATGATTTCATCGCGCAAACCGCGCTGCTGTCGCGTAATAATCCCAAACTGAGCAACGAGCTGACGGCCACGCTTGAGGTCGGCTACCTCCTGCGGTTATCCGCGACCGTCAGACATGTCGCCCAGCGGGTGCTGTATGTCTCGCGTGGGGGCTTTTTTCTGACAAACCCACCACCAGCCGACCTTAACAACACCATAGAGCAGTACTACGCGCTGGTGACCAGCCCATGGTTTACCAGCCAGACGCAGCGCAACAACCCAGGCCGCGGTTTTCTCTGGCAGCCCCATGCGCCGGACAGCGACGTGCGAAGCGTCGTGGTTTCTCTGCCGGTGGATGACGAGCATTACTGGTACGGTGTACTGGCGATGGAGTTTTCGCTGTCGCAAATTAAGCGCTACCTGGCGACGGCGTCGGAGGGGGAAAAAGAGGGCGAATACCGGCTGTACGATCTGCGGATGAACCCGATAACCTCGCTGTTGACCGACGGCGTGATCGCGACATCGCTGACAGAGCCGGACAAAGCGCAGATTGCCCATGCGTTTGAGCAGGATACCCGCGGCGGTCTGCGTCTGGACACCCGCTATATCAGCTGGCAAAAGCTGCAAAATTTCGATGGCGTGCTTATCCGCGTGCATCACCTGCAGGAAGGTCTTCGCGGCGAATACGGCAGTCTTTCGCTGGCGCTGGGCGCGCTGTGGATCCTCTTTACGTCCATGCTTATTCTGGCTTGGGTGGTTATCTACCGGATGGTCAATAACATGACGGCCCTGCAAAAGTCGCTACAGTGGCAGGCGTGGTACGACGGTCTGACGCGCCTGTTCAATCGCGGTACCCTTTTTGACAGGGCAAATGTGGCGATGCGGGCGTGTCGGGCGCAACAGAAGCCCATCGCCGTGATTCAAATGGATCTCGACTATTTTAAAAACATTAACGACCGCTTTGGCCATCAGGCAGGCGATCGGGTACTGGTGCATACCGCCGGAATTATCAGTAGCCGAATCGGCAACGCGGGCCTGGCCGGGCGCGTGGGCGGTGAAGAGTTTTGCATTGTGCTCCCCGGGGCGACGAAAGAAGCGGCTCGTCTTATCGCAGAGCGTATCCGCGAGCGCATCAATAGCCGGGAGTTGTTGCTGGGCAAGGGCGTTATGCTGCCTGTCAGCGCCTCGTTTGGTGTCAGCGGCAGCGATGAAAGCGGCCAGTATGATGTGGAGTTTCTGCAGTCGGTGGCGGATAAACGTTTGTATCTGGCGAAACAGAGCGGGCGCAATCGCGTTTGCTGTAGCGATCCGTCGCCAGCGGAGTGAAAAACAGGGGGCGAAGAGCGGTTCTCTTACCGTAATGGCAATGAGCAGGCAACCCCCCTGAATTTATCCATAAGTTTGGCTAATAATTCTTGTCATGCAAAAAAATTGCGGATACTGTCTTACCCGCATCAGATTTTCTGGTGTAACGAATTTACAAGTGCTTCTTGCTCCGGCAAGTTTCTGCCCGGCCCTGATGGACCGGGCTTTTTCTTGTCATCAGCGGCCAATCTCCGACACGCTGAAGTCGTGAATATCCAGTTCGAACGCGTCCGCCAGGTCACGCCAGGTATGGTAATCGCGACCGTCGACGCTGACATGTTGCAGATCGTCGCCTGCGCGTCGGACCTCGCTTTCGCTGATTTCATTTATCGCCGCCAGCAAGGCATCAACATCGACATTGACCTCGCGTTTGGCAGTGTCGCTGTACTCTTTGGCAGGTTTCATCAGTGGTACCTCTCTGTGTTACCCTTTTAAGTATAGATCCAGTTGATTTACAGGGCGCTGTCACGCTGGCGCTTTTGTTCTACACTGGCTGAAGTAAAAGACAGGAGACAGGTGTATGCAGGTAAACGATCGTGTAACGGTCAAAACGGATGGTGGACCGCGTCGCCCCGGCGTCGTGCTGGCGATAGAACAGTTCAATGAAGGGACGATGTATCTGGTGTCGCTGGAAGATTATCCGATGGGCATCTGGTTCTTTAATGAGAAAGGGCACCCCGACGGAATCTTTGTCGAAAAAATCGAATAACATTTATGCACACTGGCAATGTCATTTTGCCAGTGTGCTTGCTCGTCAGCGCATGTTCACGTAAATACCGGTCGTCACATTATCCGTCAGACGCACAACATGATATATGACTTGCTTATTATGAGTTTTTATCTTCTTTTTAATATTACCTTTATGTGATGATACCGTCTTTGCCTTAATATTCATCTGGTCGGATATTTGAATCGTGTCCTGTCCAGACATCCACATCCGCAGCATGCTGGATTCCGTGCGACTTAACGACAACGTCGGGATGTTAATGTTGCTGACGTTGTCGCTCTCTTTTTGCAGATAATCAGCTAGCAGATCGTCCAGTGATTGCGGGGTAATCGATTTTGAGCTAATTAACAGATTTTTCCTAACCAGCAAATACTCATCAAAATGGATGTTCGCTATCGCCATAAATACAATAAACAGTGTCCTGGGATGTTGATTAATGATCTGCTTGATATGCTGACTGCTCTGTGCGTCGTGGATAAAGCAGTCTTCATTAATGAACACAACAGACGGATGCTGAGTTTCGCAGGCGTTCTCCAGCCCGCTCACACTGTCGACATCACCGATATCACGCTTTTTTATCCCCCGGCTTGTCAGGTACCCGGTTAATCCTAGCCGGGTGTAACTGCATATATCCATAATAATCGTTGACATGGCATACCCTCACTCAATGCGTAACGATAATTAGCTCTTGTCCGATAACCCTCGATTAACAGGAAATCCAAAAATAAATTTATCAAGAACTAACAATCAAGCGTCCATAACTATCCAGTAAAGTTATGTATAATTTGCCAGGAATCTTCTCAAAGTAAAGTGAATGTTATGTAATGTGAAGTGCATAAAAACAATTAGTCCGCGCCAGATATATCCTGGTAAATGTTTTTCGATTCTTATTTTGGGAATTTCCTTAGATTAACACTGCAAGTATTAAGGAGAAGCGACTTTCGGCAACTCGCTGATAATATCCGCTAAAAGATCGAATATCTCGCTGAATAAATGCTCGCAAAACGGTGCAATAAGCGGCATCAGCGCCGCCATCAAAATAAGGCCGACGGTGAGGGTGATCGGGAAGCCAATAACGAAAATCGACAGCTGCGGCGCCATGCGGTTAAGCATGCCCAGCGCCAGGTTGATGGTCAGCAGCAGGGTGATAACCGGCAGCGCCAGCATCAGCCCGTTGAGAAAGATAAGCCCGCCTGCGCGCGACAGGGCAAGGAACGCGTTGCCGTTCAGCGGTAAGCCGCCGACCGGCAGAGTGTGGAAGGTGTCCACCAGCATGGAGATGAGCCACAGGTGGCCATTAAAGACCAGAAACAACAGCATCGCCAGCATATCCATAATGCGGGCCAACACCGGCATATTCAGGTTGCTGCCGGGGTCCACGAAGGTGGCAAACGAGAGCCCCATCTGCAGGCCGATGATTTCGCCTGCGGTGCGTACCGCCGCAAACGCCAACTGCATGGTAAAGCCCAGGGCGATACCGATGAGGATCTGCTGTATCGCCAGCCACAGCGCATTGGGGGAAAACAGCGTGACGTCGGTTGGCGGCAGCGTGGGGGCGATAATCACGGTAATGATAAAACCAAGGCCGAGCTTCACCCGCTTCGGTACCGTTTTTTCACTGAGGACAGGCGCAGTGGAGACCAGCGCTAACACGCGAAGCAGCGGCCAAAAATAGAGGCTCAGCCAGTGCAGCCATTGATCGCTGGTGAGGTGCAGCATCGGCGCTTATCCGATGATATAGGGCAAATTGCTGAACAGCGTGCGCACGTAATCGAGCAGCATATTCAGCATCCATGGCCCGGCGATAATAATGGCCACGAACACGGCGATAATCTTCGGAATGAACGACAGCGTCATTTCGTTAATCTGCGTTGCGGCCTGCAGGATGCTGATGATAAGACCGGTTATCAGTGCGACCAGCAGCAGAGGGGCGGCGAGGGCAAGGGCGACTTTCATCGCCTCGGTGCCCAGCATCATGACCGATTCAGGCGTCATTGCGCGGTTCCTTAACTGTAAAAGCTCTGCGCCAGCGAACCGACCAGCAGCTGCCAGCCGTCCACCAGCACAAAGAGCATAAGCTTAAAGGGCAGCGCAATGGTTGCCGGAGGCACCATCATCATCCCCAACGCCATCAGTACGCTGGCGATAACCAGGTCGATAATCAAAAACGGGATGAAGATAGTAAAGCCAATCTGGAATGCGGTTTTTAGCTCGCTGGTCACGTAAGCGGGCAGCAGGATGCGCATGGGTACGGCTTCCGGCCCCTGAATCGGTTCGCTGTGGGATAAGCGGGCGAACAGCGCGAGATCGGCCTCGCGGGTCTGGCGCAGCATAAACTCACGCAGCGGCTGCGCCCCTTTGTCGATGGCCTGTTCGAGGGTGATTTTATTGTCGTTAAACGGCTGGTAAGCATCGGTATAAATTTTATCGATAACCGGCGACATAATAAAAAAGGTCAAAAACAGCGCCAGTCCCAGCAGTACCTGGTTGGGCGGCGCGGAGGCTGTCCCCAGCGCGCTGCGCAGCAGGCCAAACACGATGATGATGCGGGTGAAGCTGGTCATCATCAGCAAAATGGCTGGCAGGAAGGTCAGCGAGGTGATGAACACCAGCGTCTGCACCGGCAGCGACCAGCTCTGGCCGCCGCCCGGCAGCGGCTGGCTGACCAGGCCCGGCAACTGGGCGAACGCGGCGGGCGACAGCAGCAGCAGGGCAACAAGCGAAAGGGAAAACAAACGGCGCATCAGGATCTCCCGGAACGCTTGATAACGGATTTCATCAGGGACGTAAAGTCAGGGACGGGCGCGTGTGGCGCCTCGGTTTCCGCAGGCGCTGGCGGCAACGTGTGCAGGAGAGACACCTGGCTTGCGGTCACCCCAAGCACCAGGCGAGCATCTTCAACGTCAACAATCACCACCCGCTCACGCTGGCCGATCGCGGTACTGGCGCTGACCTTCAGACCGCGCGTTCCCGCAGGTTTTACGCCGCCCAGACCAAAACGTTTGGCAAGCCAGGCGGCGGCGAAGATCAGCAGAATCACGCCCAGCAGCGCGCCGCTGACGTCCAGCAGCGGCGAACCCGGCATTGGCGTCGGTTGGACGACGGCTGTCTGCGTTTTCATGTTAGCGGCTCAGGCGACGCATACGTTCGGACGGCGTAATGATATCGGTGATGCGCACGCCGTATTTATCGGCGACCACCACGACTTCGCCCTGGGCTATCAGGTAGCCGTTAATCAGAATGTCCAGCGGTTCGCCCGCGAGACCGTCAAGCGAAACCACGGAACCCTGTGTCAGGCGCAGCAGCTCTTTGATGGTCATCCGCGTGCGGCCAAGTTCAACGGTCAGCTTGACCGGAATATCCATGATTAAATCGATATCCTGCAGCGTACCGCTGACGTCGCCGCCGCCCAGTTGCTGGAAGACCGCCTCGGCGGCGCTTTTGCTGCCAGTCGTTTTCTGTTCGTTTAACGCCTCAGCCCACAGATCGTCCATCGCTCCGTTTTCATCGGACGGATTATTCATATCACTCATTTGGGCTGTTCCTCATTCAGCGAGTTCAAAATCGGGTTGATTAGATGCTCTACGCGCAGTGCGTATTGACCGTTCAGGGTGCCATACTGGCTGGTCAACACCGGTACGCCATCCACGTGGGCAATAATGCGATCCGGTTTATCAATCGGTAACACATCGCCGGGCTGTAGCTTCAGGATCTGCGACAGGCGCAGGGAGATATCGGCAAAGTTTGCCACCAGCTCAAGCTCAGAGTGCTGGACCTGGCGTACCAGGTTTTCGCGCCAGTTCTGGTCTTCGCTGCGGGAGTTTTCCAGCGGTGGGTTCACCAGCACTTCACGCAGGGGTTCAATCATGCTGAACGGCAGGCAGATGTTGAACTCGCCGGTCAGGTTGCCAATTTCGACGTGGAAGGGCGTATTGACCACAATGTCGTTGGGCGAGGTGGTGATGTTAGTAAACTTCACCTGCATCTCGGAACGGACATACTCCACTTCCAGCGGGTTAATTGCTTTCCAGGCGTCGCTATAGGCTTCCAGCGCCAGCTTCAGCATGCGGTTGATGACGCGCTGCTCGGTATGGGTAAATTCGCGGCCTTCCACTTTGGTCGGAAAGCGACCGTCGCCGCCAAACAGGTTATCCACGGCAATAAACACCAGGCTCGGTGAAAACACGAACAGTCCGGTACCGCGCAGCGGCTTCAGGTGGATAAGGTTAAGGTTGGTCGGCACCGGAAGGTTACGGGCAAACTCATGGTACGGCTGAATACGGATAGCGCCGACGGTGATATCCGGGCTGCGTCGCAGCAGGTTAAACAGCCCCATACGGAACTGGCGCGCGAAACGCTCATTGATAATCTCCAGCGCCTGCAGGCGCTCACGCACCACCCGACGCTGGGTATTAGGATCGTACGGACGAATGTCGGTGTCGCCGCCGGCACCCGCCTGAGGTTCGTCGCTCTGCTCGCTGTCGCCGTTGAGCAGGGCGTCGATTTCGGCCTGAGAAAGAATACTGTCGCCCATGGAATTACCGCAAAATGAAAGCTGTGTACAGAACGTCAGTCACCTGTTGGCCAGGTTGACCTGTCACCAGCGGCGGCGCCAGCGTGGCTTTAATGGCGTCCACCAGCTTTTGTTTTCCGGTATCGGTCGCCAGCTGCGCGGCGTCCTGACGGGAGAACAGCAGCAGCAGGCGGCTGCGGACTTCCGGCAGATACTCGTTAAGACGTGTCCGGGTGGCTTCATCCTTAAGACGCAGCGTAATGCCGATATACAGCACGCGATCGGCGTCGCCCAGGTTTACCGTGAACGTGTCCAGCGCCCAGAATACCGGGGCAGGTGGCGGCGGCGCTTCTTTTGGCGCACTGGCGGAAGGCTGTTGCTGCATGCGCCAGTAGCTGTAACCCGCGGTGGCGCAGGCGGCGAGCGTCACCAGCACCAGCAGCGGGATCCAGATTGAACGCTTGCTTTTCTTTGTGATCGCGGAGTCTGTCATCTGATACGGCTTTCCTGTTTTCGGTATCGCTGTTTCGGTACAGCTTATCGGATGATTATCCCGTCTTAGGTGCTGGTCAAAGCGTGGAAAAGACGGGGATTATCATGCTACCTCTGGCGTTAGGCGAAGATGTCGACGACGCCATTGCCGCGCGAGGCCGACTGCAACGAGGCCGGAACGTTTAACGCCTCTTCATCATCGGCATTAAATGCGCCGCCTTCAGCGGAACGGTGAGATGGCTGCTGGCCGAAGGCGGAGGACTGCTGCTGCTGACCGGCAAAGCCGTCGCCGCTGATGTTGCTCTGCGCGAGCTGAATACCGTTATCGGCCAGTTGGGTGCGCAGTACCGGCAGCGCGGCTTCCAGCGCGGCGCGGACGTGGCTGTGCGGTGATACCATCTGCAGCTGCGCCTGGTTGTCATCCAGCTTCAGCGTGATGTTCACCTGACCCAGATGTTCCGGGTGCAGCTTCAGTTCAGCGGTCTGCTGGCCCTGG
>NZ_JAFAGS010000076.1 GCF_019237635.1 Pluralibacter sp. | reverse complement strand
ACGCGATAAAAGCGGTCAAACAGGCGCGGCAGATGCTCTTGCGCAATCGGAAGGCCCGGGTTCTCCACCGTCAACGCCACCCACTCGTCGCGCTCATGTACGCGCACTGTGACCGAGCTGCCTTCCGGGGTATAGCGGATGGCGTTGGATAGCAGGTTATTGATAACCCGGCGCAGCATCAGCGGGTCACCCTCCACGATGCAGGCCTGGCCTTCAAGCTGCAGGCCGACGTTACGCTCTTCCGCCCAGGCCTCGAAAAACTCAAAGACCTTTATGGTTTCCGCCCGCAGATCCAGCGGTATCCGTTCCGGGATCAGCTGATTGTTGTCCGCCTGGGCGAGAAACAGCATGTCGCTGACCATTTTCGCCATCCGGTTGTACTCTTCAAGGCTCGAGTAGAGGACGTCCTCAAGCTCTTTTGTCGTGCGCGGCTGGCTTAAGGCAATCTCCGTCTGGGTGACGAGGTTGGTGATCGGCGTTCTTATCTCGTGGGCGATGTCGGCGGAGAAATTGGCCTGCCGGGTGAAGACATCCTCGATACGCGCAATCATATGGTTAAAGGAGATAACCAGCTGTTCAAGTTCGATCGGCACGCGCTCCGGCTCCAGACGAGCGTCCAGATTCTCCGAGGTGATGTTTTTGATTTTCATGCTGACGTTGCGCAGCGGCTGGTGGCCCTTATGCACCGCGAACAGCACGATGAAAATAATCAGCAGGCTCATCACCGAGGCAATCATCAGCAGGCTGTGCTTCAGCGCATCAAGATAATGCAGGTGAAAATCAATGGAGAGCGCGATCAGCAGCGTGTCGGTTGCGGTTTTCTCGTTATACGGCGAGGCGACGGAGGAGGCGATAATCCGGTAGGTGGTCTGGCTCATTTTATCGGACCACAGAAAGATATTACCGGAACTCAGCTTCCGGCTGAAGTCGGTAGTCGCCAGTACCGGCATCAGGTTGGGACCGTCCGTCGAGCGGTACAGTACCTGGTTCTGCGGGTCCAGCAGCAATACCGAAATATGCCGATAGCTGGCAAGGATAATGCCGATTTTCTCCACTTTTTGCTGCCCGGACTCATCCGGGTTTTCCAGGATGGTCGACAGCGTGGTGTTGATCTGCTCCAGGTTTTTGATGTCCTGCTCGGCAAAGTGATTCTGTACGGAATGCAGCATAATGCCGGCAAAAGCCGCAAAGGCGATGATGGTCGCAAGGCTGATAAAGAAGGTGAGGCGGATCTCAAGAGAAAATGGCCTGCGCCGCCAGTTAATCTTCATCCGGTACCTCAAGCATATAGCCGACACCCCGTACGGTCTGAATCAGTTTGGGATCAAACTCGTGGTCAATTTTGGCCCGTAATCGTTTAACGGCGACGTCGATGGCATTGGTATCGCTGTCAAAATTCATGTCCCAGACCTGGGAGGCGATAAGCGAGCGGGGGAGCACTTCTCCGCGATGACGGATAAAAAATTCGAGCAGAGTAAACTCTTTGCTGGTCAGCGTAATACGGGCGCCGCCGCGGTTCACTTTGCGTGACACGAGATCGAGCGTTAAATCGGCGACCTGAAACTGGCTTTCCGGGATCACCGCCGCGCCGCGGCGCAGCAGAGTTCGCACCCGCGCCAGCAGCTCGGCGAAGGCGAACGGCTTCACCAGATAGTCGTCCGCGCCAAGCTCAAGGCCCTTCACCCGATGCTCAATCGTACCGAGCGCGGTCAGCAGCAGAATCGGCATGCCTTTATTGGCGGTACGCAGCATACGGACGATATCCCAGCCGTTGACGTCGGGCAGCATGATGTCCAGCACGATAAGGTCATAGTCGGCGGTCATCGCCAGGTGGTAGCCGGTCAGGCCATTATCGGCGAGATCGACCACAAACCCTGCCTCGGTCAGCCCTTTGCTCAGGTACTCCCCGGTTTTCACCTCGTCTTCGACAATCAGTAGTTTCATCGGCCCCCCCGCCGCGTCTGTTTACCTGCCATTCTCAGCGAGCAAAAGCACGAGATCAACGACGTAAACCGAAAATGACAGCTTTGTCATTATCCTGTCACCCTGCAAACAGAGTCGCTCAGTTAAGGTGTCCGGCATCATCATCTGGAAACGATTGGCAGCATGTGACAGGGCATGCCGGGACGAGAAGCGATATGTTCAAATTAAAACAACTGGCGGTCGGTACGGTATTTATTCTGGCAGGGTGCGTCTCTTTGGCGCCTGACTATCAGCGCCCGGAGCTGCCGGTGCCGCAGCAGTTTTCACTCTCCCGTAATGCGCTGGTCCCGACAACCGCGGGTTATCAGGATACCGGCTGGCGCACCTTTTTTGCCGACCCGCAGGTGAAGCGGTTCATTGATGTGGCGCTGCGTAACAACCGCGACCTGAGAATGGCCTCGCTGAAAGTTCAGGAAGCGCGCGCGCAGTACAATGTGACGGATGCCGACCGTTATCCGCAGCTGAATGCCGCGTCAGACGCCACCTACGAAGGTGGGTTAAATGGCGACAACGCCACCACCAAAAAGTATGAAGCCGGGATGGCGCTGACTTTTGATCTCGATTTCTTCGGCAAGCTGAAAAATATGAGCGAAGCGGATCTGCAGAACTTTTTTGCCAGTCAGGAAGCCCAGCGAGCCGTGCATATCCTGCTGATTTCCAACGTTTCACAAAGCTACTTTAACCAGCGTCTGGCCTGGGAGCAGTTGAATATTGCCAAAGAAACGCTGCAGAACTACCAGCAATCCTATGCTTTCGTTGAGCAACAGCTGGTCACCGGTAGCACCAATGTGCTGGCTCTTGAGCAGGCTCGCGGGGTGATTGAAAGCACCCGCGCCGATATCGCGAAACGGGAAGGGCAACTGGCGCAGGCAAACAATGCGCTACAGCTGCTGTTAGGCACCTATAACGCGCTGCCGAATGACAAACGCAATCTGGAAAGCGATCTTAACCCGGTGACGTTACCCCCGAACCTCTCCTCGACGATCCTGCTGCAACGGCCGGATATTATGGAGGCCGAGCACCAGCTGCGGGCGGCGGACGCCAATATCGGCGCGGCGCGAGCGGCGTTCTTCCCGTCGATCACCCTGACAAGCGGGATTTCCAGCAGCAGTACGGACCTGTCGAGCCTGTTTACGGCGTCCAGCGGCATGTGGAATTTCGTGCCGAAAATTGAGATCCCAATTTTCAATGCCGGTCGTAACCAGGCCAATCTGACCCTGGCGGAAGTTCGTCAGCAGCAGTCGGTGGTGAATTACGAACAGAAAATACAGACGGCGTTTAAGGATATCGCCGATGCCTTATCGCTGCGCGATAGCATCAGCGGACAAATAGCCGCTCAGCAGCGTTACCTTGCCTCTTTGCAAATAACATTACAGCGTGCCCGCGGATTATATGCCAGCGGCGCGGTGAGTTATATCGAAGTGCTGGATGCCGAACGTTCATTATTTGCGACTCAGCAAACCATCCTCGATCTGAAATATTCCCAACAGGTAAATGAGATAAACCTCTTTACAGCCCTTGGCGGCGGCTGGACGGAATAACCTCTTCTATTGATAACATCAGGAGTAAAGCGTATGCGTCAGTCAATAAAAATCGCGTTATCCGGAGTGCTCTCTCTGGTGATGGCGCAGGCCGTACAGGCCAACGAGCCGCATCAGGGAATGGCGATGTCTGAGAGCGAAGCGAGCGCACCGTCAGAGGTCATTAACGCCAGCGGTGTGGTGAAAGACATTGATCTGCAAAATAAAAAAATAACCATTAGCCATGAGGCTATTCCGGCTATCGGCTGGCCGGCGATGACCATGCGCTTTACCTTCACCACCGAGGATGACAGCATCAATGCGTTAAAACCAGGCAGCAAGGTTAAATTCTCGTTTATCCAGCAGGGTAATATTTCGCTGCTGAAGAATATTAACGTCATCCCGTCCTGATCTTTTCTCGATTTAGCCGGAGCGATAATGGCTTCTTTAAAATATGCGGCAACAATAATCAGCAGCCTTATTGTGGGCGGCGTCATTTCCGTTGCGGCTTACCATTTTATGGATTCTGCGGACAACGCGGCGGCATCGCCGTCGTCAGAGCGCAAAGTTCTGTTCTGGTATGACCCGATGAAACCCGATACCAAATTCGATAAACCGGGAAAATCGCCGTTTATGGATATGGATCTGGTGCCGAAATACGCTGATGAGGGCGATGCGCAAAACAGTGATGGTATTCGTATCGACCCCACTCTGGTGCAAAATCTCGGGCTTAAGACCGACAAGGTGAGCAAAGGCCGTTTGCAGTACTCCCAGACCATTCCGGCCAACGTCAGCTTCAATGACTACCAGTTCGTGATAGTCCAGGCGCGTTCGGACGGCTTTGTTGAAAAGGTCTACCCGTTGACCATCGGCGATAAGGTGAAAAAAGGAACGCCGCTGATTGATATCACCATTCCGGAATGGGTCGAGGCGCAGAGCGAATACCTGCTGCTGTCTGCGACCAGCGGTTCGCCGACTCAGGTGAAAGGGATACTGGAACGACTGCGTCTGGCCGGTATGCCGGAAGAAGATATCCAGCGTCTGCGCAGTTCACGGACCGTCCAGACCCGTTTCACCATCAAAGCGCCGATCGACGGTGTTATCACCGCGTTCGATCTGCGAACCGGAATGAACATTTCGAAAGATAAAGTGGTGGCCCAGATTCAGGGGATGGATCCGGTGTGGGTTAGCGCCGCCGTCCCGGAGTCGATTGCTTACCTGCTCAAAGAGACCTCGCAGTTCGCCATTTCGGTACCGGCATACCCTGACAGGACGTTCCACATTGAAAAATGGATCATTCTGCCCAGCGTCGATCAAACCACCCGCACCCTGCAGGTGCGCCTTCAGGTGGACAACCCGGATGACGCACTCAAACCCGGTATGAACGCTTACCTGAAACTGAATACCCAGAGTCAAGAAATGCTGCTTATCCCATCGCAGGCCGTTATCGATACCGGCAACGAGCAACGCGTCATCACCGTCGACAGCGATGGGCGCTTTGTGTCGAAAGTCATCAAGGTGCTGCATGAGTCGCAGCGTCAGACGGGCGTTGGCGCCGGGCTGCAGGAAGGGGAATCCATCGTCGTCAATGGTCTGTTCCTGATTGACTCGGAGGCGAATATCAGCGGTGCGCTGGAACGTATGCGTCATGCGCAGACACCGGAAAACGCGCATTCAGGTCATTGAGGAGACGGCGATGATTGAATGGATTATCCGGCGTTCGGTCGCCAACCGCTTTCTGGTGATGATGGGCGCGCTGTTTCTCAGCGTGTGGGGCACCTGGACTATTGTCAACACCCCGGTGGATGCGCTGCCCGACCTCTCCGACGTGCAGGTGATTATTAAAACCAGCTATCCGGGGCAGGCGCCGCAGATTGTTGAAAATCAGGTGACTTACCCCCTGACCACCACCATGCTGTCGGTGCCGGGCGCGAAAACCGTGCGCGGTTTTTCCCAGTTCGGCGACTCTTACGTATACGTTATCTTCGAGGATGGTACCGATCAGTATTGGGCGCGTTCACGGGTGATGGAGTACCTCAACCAGGCGCAGGCGCAGCTACCGCCGGGCGTCACTTCCGAGATTGGCCCGGACGCCACAGGCGTTGGCTGGATATTTGAATATGCGCTGGTGGACAAGAGCGGAAAGCACTCTCTGGCGGACTTACGCTCACTACAGGACTGGTTCTTGAAATATGAGCTGAAGACGATTCCCAATGTGTCGGAGGTGGCTTCCATCGGCGGCATGGTCAGAGAATACCAGGTCCAGATAGATCCCATAAAGCTGTCGCAGTACGGCATTACGCTGTCGCAGGTCAAAAATGCACTGAATGCGTCTAATCAGGAGGCCGGAGGTTCATCGGTTGAACTGGCTGAAACCGAGTATATGGTACGGGCTACGGGATACCTGCAATCCATTGATGATTTTAACAATATTGTCCTCAGCACAGGGGAAAACGGTATCCCCGTTTACCTAAAAGACGTTGCCCGCGTACAGATTGGCCCTGAAATGCGCCGGGGTATTGCTGAACTGAATGGGGAAGGGGAGGTGGCTGGCGGGGTTGTTATTCTGCGTTCGGGTAAAAATGCCCGCGAGGTGATCTCGGCGGTGAAAGAGCAACTCGATACGCTGAAAAAGAGCCTGCCGGAAGGGGTTGAGATAGTGACCACCTACGATCGCAGCAAGCTTATCGACCGGGCGATTGATAATCTCAGTTATAAACTGCTGGAAGAGTTTATCGTGGTTGCGCTGGTCTGCGCCCTGTTCCTCTGGCACATGCGCTCGGCGCTGGTGGCGATTATCTCTCTGCCGCTGGGGTTGTGTATTGCGTTTATCGTCATGCATTTCCAGGGGCTGAACGCCAATATTATGTCGCTTGGGGGGATAGCTATCGCGGTGGGGGCGATGGTGGATGCCGCCATAGTGATGATCGAAAACGCCCATAAGCGGCTGGAGGAGTGGGAGCATCGCCACCCCGGCGAGCGCATCAGTAACGACACCCGCTGGAGGGTGATTACCGACGCCTCAGTAGAGGTGGGGCCTGCGCTGTTTATCAGCCTGCTTATCATCACACTGTCGTTTATCCCTATCTTTACCCTTGAAGGGCAGGAGGGGAGGCTGTTCGGCCCGCTGGCGTTTACCAAAACGTACTCCATGGCGGGGGCGGCGGTACTGGCGATAGTGGTGATCCCTATCCTGATGGGCTTTTGGATCAGAGGCAAAATCCCGGCTGAGACCCGCAACCCGCTGAACCGCTTTCTGATAAAAATCTACCGCCCTTTGCTGCTGAAGGTACTCCAATGGCCGAAGCTGACGCTGCTGGTCGCCGCGTTGTCGATCTTTACGGTTATCTGGCCTCTGGATAAGGTTGGGGGCGAGTTTCTGCCGCAGATTAATGAAGGCGATCTGCTTTATATGCCATCCACGCTTCCGGGCATTTCTCCGGCGCAAGCGACTCTGCTGCTGCAAACGACCGACAAGCTGATTAGAACCGTCCCCGAGGTCGCCTCCGTATTTGGTAAAAGCGGCAAAGCGGATACCGCAACAGACGCAGCGCCCATGGAAATGCTCGAAACCACCATCCAGTTAAAGCCGGAAAGCGAGTGGCGCCCGGGAATGACCATCAACAAAATCATTGAAGAGCTGGACAAAACGGTGCGGTTACCGGGTCTGGCAAACCTCTGGGTACCCCCTATCCGTAATCGTATCGATATGTTGTCTACGGGGATCAAAAGCCCAATTGGCATTAAAGTGTCCGGCCCGGTCCTGGCGGATCTTGATGATACAGCGCAACGCATTGAGGAGATTGCTAAAACAGTTCCCGGCGTAACCTCCGCGCTGGCTGAGCGCCTGGAGGGGGGGCGGTATGTGGCTATCGATATTAACCGGGCGAAAGCGGCGCGCTACGGCATGACGGTTGGCGACGTGCAGCTTTTTGTCTCATCGGCGATTGGCGGTGCTGAGATGGGGGAGGTGGTGGAGGGTGTCGCCCGATATCCTGTTAATCTTCGTTATCCGCAGGGGTATCGCGATAGTCCCGCGATGTTGCGGCAACTGCCTGTCCTCACGCCGACCAAACAGCAAATTACCCTTGGTGATGTGGCGGATGTGACGGTCGTGTCCGGCCCCAGTATGCTGAAGACGGAAAACGCGCGCCCAACAAACTGGGTCTACATTGATGCTCGCGGTCGGGATATGGTGTCGGTGGTTAATGATCTGAAAAAAGCGATAAGCGAGAAAGTCACGCTCAAACCCGGCATCAGCGTGGCGTTTTCCGGGCAATTTGAGCTGCTGGAGCACGCCAATAAGAAGCTGAAGCTGATGGTGCCGATGACGGTGATGATTATCTTCATCCTGCTGTATCTGGCGTTCCGCCGCGTTGATGAGGCGCTGCTTATCCTGATGAGCCTGCCGTTTGCCCTGGTGGGGGGCATCTGGTTCCTTTACTGGCAGGGGTTCCATATGTCGGTGGCTACCGGCACCGGGTTTATTGCGCTGGCCGGGGTAGCCGCCGAGTTTGGCGTGGTGATGCTGATGTATCTGCGCCATGCGATAGAAGCGAAGCCAGGGCTCTCTCACCCTGCGACGTTCAGCCAGCAGGGGCTGGACGATGCTCTCTATCAAGGCGCTGTGCTACGCGTGCGGCCAAAAGCGATGACTGTCGCGGTTATTATTGCGGGTCTGCTGCCGATTCTCTGGGGAACAGGGACCGGTTCGGAGGTCATGAGCCGTATCGCCGCGCCGATGATTGGCGGGATGATCACGGCGCCGCTGCTGTCGCTGTTTATTATCCCGGCGGCCTACAAGCTTATCTGGCTACACAGAAATCGGGTGAAAAAAGCGTAATGGCAAAAGCACGCTGGCGCAGGCCGGTGTGCTTTTTTTATGGGAGAGCGTTAGTCCAGGTACTGCTCGTATTCCTGCATATGGGTCCAGGCATGCTGTTCAAGCTTGCTTAATCCGGCCTTTTGCGGCCGGAACGCCAGGGAGTTCACCGGCTTGTCGTTAATCAACAGTTCGTAATGCAGATGCGGACCAGAGGAGCGGCCACTGTTGCCGGACAGGGCGATGTTGGCGCCGCTTTTGACCTGCTGACCCTTCTTCACGAGGATCTTATTGAGATGCAGGTAGCGGGTTTTGACCCCGGCTTTACCGCTCACCTCAACGTAGTAGCCCATGGTTTTGTTGTATTCCGCTTTGGTGACCGTGCCGCCAATGACGCTAACCACCCGGGTTTTCATCGGCATTGAATAATCTATGCCGTTGTGCGGACTGAGTCTGCCGGAGACCGGGTTGACTCTGGACGGATTAAAGGAGGAGCTCAGGCGCGCAGAGGCCGGTTTGGGGTAGGCCAGGTTGGCCTGCGCGATATTGTCGTCGAACTTATAAAACGCGCTGTCGGAAATACGGTAAGCGGTATATTCGCTTTTCCCTGAAGATAACTTGTACGCGACGATGCGGGATTTGCCGGACTTTTTCCCGACCACCAGGCGAATGGACTCATCCTTCTTGAGCTGCTTTAAATTAACGCGTTCAGGAATAGAACGTTTAAGCGCCGCGATTTCGCTTGACTCCAGCCCGGATTTGCTGGCGGTAATATAAAAGTTGTCTTTAACGACATCTGTCGAATACATGTCTGCGCTTCATCGGTAATTTCGTTGTTGCACAGCATACTACGGCGTGAGCAGCCCGCTGTCACCCCTTCTGACGCAGGATCGCAATACTGATGCTCATCATATTTGTAACATATCTTTTATTCCGCCTGCTGCAGGTAATATGGGCGCTTTACGATAAGCCGGATGACCCGTAGCGGCATATTTTTGGTTAATTAGCCAGCATGATTAATAATATTTACACGTACTGAATAATCTTGATGAAATAGATTTATATAAAAGTAATCTTATTATTCCCGCTATGTTATCTCATCGCAAGATGTTGCGCAGCGGCAGCGGCAGCGAGGGCAGGACGCGGCGTCCTGCCTGTCGATCAGTGTTGCTTTAACTGCTCGGGCGGCGCAGGTTTGCCGATCAGGTATCCCTGAATCAGGTCACAGCCCAATGATTTCAGGTAATTGAGCTGAACTTCGGTTTCCACCCCTTCGGCGATAATCCGCATGTTAAGGCTTTTGCCGAGGCTAACGATCGCCTTAAGAATGTTCAGATCGCCATGCTGCTGCGTGATATTTGACACGAAAGAGCGATCGACTTTGATCGTATCAAAGGCAAACGAATTCAGCCGAGACAGCGACGAGTAGCCGGTACCGAAATCATCAATAGAGATGCTCAACCCCAGGTTGCTCAGCGCGCGCAGAGTCGCAAGCGAGCGGGCGCTTTGGTTAACAAAGTTTGATTCCGTTATTTCCAGCTCAAGTCTGGAAGCATCAAGGCCGTTTTGCTTCAGTTCGGACTTCACGATATGCGGCAGCGATTCATCGAGTAGCTGTAGCGGAGAAATATTCACCGCCACCCGGGTTGATGGCGCCCATTTCGTCGCCTGCAGGCAGGCCTGGGCAAGAACCCATGCGCCAATAGAGTGGATCAGCCCGGTTTTTTCCGCGACGGGAATAAAGACATCGGGCGAGATAGCGCCCCGCACGGGGTGGAACCAGCGAAGCAGGGCTTCATAACCATAAATATCACCGCTGATAGCATCGGCGATAGGTTGGTAGTACACCACCAGTTCGTTATTTTTCACCGCATTCGCCAGATCGTTTTCAAACGAACGGTTATCAAGGAGATCCTCCAGCATATATTGCTGGAAGACGCGTACATTCCCTGGACCAATGCTTTTGGCGTCGTACAGGGCAAGGTCGACGCATTTGTACAGATGGTCTGCGCGGGTCTCCGTGCAGGAAATAATCAGACCGATACAGGTTTCCACACTGACCGACGTACCGTAAACCTGGTACGGCATACTGATATTATCCCGGATGGCGCAGGCCAGGTTGTAGGCTTGCTTTTCGGTCATCTCGCTGGACAGAATGGCGAATTCGTCGCCGCCAAGCCGATACAAGATGACGGTTTCGTTAATAAACAACGACAGCCGCTCCGCAATATCGATAAGCAGCTTGTCTCCGGCATCATGGCCCATGGTGTCATTCACCGCTTTAAAGCGGTCGAGGTCGAAAAGCATCACCACCACGGTGGATTTCGTGTCGATAAGCTCCTGCATTTTCTGCCAGAACAGCAATCGGTTAGGCAACCCCGTTAATGAGTCATGGTAGGCAACGTACTCCAGCTTTTCATTTTTGTTCTGCAGGTCTTCTTTAGAGATGTGAAGATCCTGAGCCAGCAGCTCCATTTTCCTGTGGGCTTTTCGCAGATTATTATTTCGCGTTAACGTCAGAAAACCTAAGGTGAAACTCAGGACGATCAACATGAGCGAAATAAACGAATAGATATAGTACAGGTAGCGGATCTTATCGTGGGTGCTATTCACGATATCGATATCTTTGGTTAAGGACTCGGAGGCTATTTCGCGCAGTGGGGCTTCAAGGTCGCGCATACCATTGAGCATCTGGACGATTTGCGCACCGGTTAGCGTGTCGATTTGCTTATCGAGCATCGTCAGGTATTTTTGCAACTCCGAGATAGTGGCAAGCGCATCCGGCGTTTTCCGAATGAACTTGCCAAGATCGCCTTCTTTCAACAGCGCGCTCTGGCTAACCATAATATCAAGGCGCAGGCGCACATCATCCACACTGACATCGTTAGAGCCAACGGCATACAGCGCCAGGCTGGTCTCTAACCTGAAATATTCAGAAACGATTTGTGAGACAGACCATGAATCGGTGTAGCGAGTCAGTTTCTGTAACTCATTTTGTCTTTCCTGAACAAGATAAGTTATGTAGCCAGTTAACGCGAAAAGAAAAAGAATGATGACAGTAAGAATGCGGTTCAAGCTACAGCCCCTATTGCACGATTATCCGGTCGACCTGCCAGGCTGAACGGGCATAATAAACCTGGTTATTGAGTTCCGGCTTGCTGTCATAAGGATAAATGATAAACAACGGCCCTTTATCACGTATGGGCATAAAATTACCATTACGTTTGTAGGCCAAAATGGCATTGAATTTTTTAAGGTCATCAACCGGGACACTGATCGTATAGTCATTAAGCGCGATCACTTTCACTGTCTGGCCCTGGGCATTCACTTTGTCAAACAGCTTATTAAAAGAAACGCCCTCAAAACGCATACGTCCGTCATACCACGGCGTGGTGGTTTCAATTGTCTCGCTGCCCATTTTTTCAAGGTCGGCAATACTGAATTTTTGCGGCTCGCCCTGGCCATTGCTTCCGATTTTACCAGAAATTGTCAAAACGACCTTGTCTTCTGGCGCGGAGGTCGTCGACGCGGCATAACATGTCGACAGGAAAAGAGATGAGATTACAAGATATAGGAAGACACGCACATTAAGCCCCTCGCTCTAAAAAACATGAAAGGAAAGTGTATTTCCCAACCATTTAAATCAATACATCGGTAACATGCTTTTCACATTATAACAGAGCCTGGCTAAAGCAAGCAAAAAATCAAAGGGGGATAAATCTTAAGGGATATAAAAATAAATATATTGCCAGGTTATTAATATGCAAGGTATTCGCGTTATTTTTTTGTTTTCTGACGTTACACGCTGAGCCACCCGCCGACAGCGCCGACGGTAAGGACGACCAGCCACGGCGGCAGCTTCCAGAACATTAAGGCAACCAACGCGCAAAGCGCGAGAGCAAAATCCTGAGGAGCTCGTATCGCGCTGGTCCATACCGGCTGGTAGAGGGCCGCGAGCAGTAGCCCCACCACGCCAGCATTGATGCCGCAAAGGGCTGCCTGCATACGCGGACTGCGGCGCAGCTGTTCCCAGTACGGCAGAACCCCCGTCACCAGTAAAAAGGAGGGGGTAAAGATGGCAAGCAGGCAGATAACGCCGCCAGGCGCGCCGGAAGGTGGAGTATTCATGGCTGCGCCAAGAAACGCCGAAAAGGTAAACAGCGGGCCGGGAAGGGCCTGCGCGGCGCCGTAGCCCGCAAGAAAGATGTCATTATTCACCCAGCCCGGGGGGACGACTTCCGCCTGCAGCAGCGGCAACACCACGTGCCCGCCGCCAAATACCAGCGATCCCACCCGGTAAAAGGCATCAATCATCAATAGCGTCGGGTTGGGATAAAACTTCGCCAGTAGCGGCAGCCCCGCCAGCAGAACGGCGAACAGGCCCAGGCTAAGCGCGCCGGTACGGCGGCTCACTGACAGCGGCAGCGAATCGCGCTCGACGTTTAGCGGCGGTTTACAAAGCAAGACCCCGAGCACCGCCGAGGCGATAATCACGCCGAGCTGGCTCCACGCTGTCGGCACGACCAGCGCCACGCATGCCATGGAGACCATCAGCGTGATGCGCGGCATATCCGGGCAGAGGGTGCGGGCCATTCCCCATACCGCCTGGGTGATGACGGCCACCGCGACTACTTTTAGCCCATGCAGTACGCCTGGCGGCAGCGCAGTATGATGATGAGCAATGCCGAGGGCGAACAGGATCATGGCCAGCGCGGAGGGCAGCGTGAACCCTGCCCAGGCGACCAGCGCGCCCCGAAATCCAGCGCGTGAAAGCCCAATCGCGATACCGACCTGGCTGCTGGCCGGGCCCGGTAAAAACTGGCACAGGGCCACTACATCGGCGTAACTGCGCGCCGTCAGCCACTGCCGACGGGTGACAAATTCATCGTGGAAATAGGCCAGATGAGCGATTGGCCCGCCAAACGAGGTCAACCCCAGCTTTAAAAAGATCGCAAAGAGGGACCAGAGACGGCGGTCGACTACGGGAGAACGGGGCATGGCGTCGTGACCCTCTGCGGTTGAGCCTGTGTTGTTGAACGTAGCAGGAGTTTGCTGTTTTGCCAGAGATATTACCGGGCGGTAAATAATGTGGAGATTATTCATGGCGGTATGAAAAAATAAATACCGGGTATTACGTCGTTTAAGAATTATTTAATGATTAGCGTATTAATTATATTGGCGTAATACAACGAAACTGTTTTTCATTATTTCTTTTCCTGCCGTCCCGGTACGAAAAAATAGTCTCGCCAGGGTTTTTTACGGTATCTGCGGGCGCGCATCGTTCTAAAGGATGTCGTTCTTCCGGACGATATCCAGCCCCCCCTGGGGCGTGCTGAGATGAAGGCCTTAGCAGGAGATGGGGTCATTCTATGAACATCAAAATCGATGCGCTCAACTACTACGGTGCGACGAAGAAATACCAGCTGCACTTTCCGGCGCTGCGGGAAGACATTGAAGCGGACGTGGTTATCATCGGCGGCGGCTTTTCGGGGATTAACACCGCGCTTGAGCTGGCGGAGCAGGGGATAACCAACGTCGTGGTGCTGGAGGCGCGCCATCTCGGCTACGGCGGCACCGGACGCAACGGCGGTCAGGTGATGGCGGGGATCGGCCATGACATTGAAGCGGTGAAAAGGCATGTTGGCAAAGAGGGGCTGGAGACGCTGTTTAAAATCGCCAATCTCGGCGCCGGGATCATTCGCGAACGCATCCGCAAATACAACATTGATGCCGATTTCGTCCCCGGCTACGGCTATCTGGCCTACAACCCGCGCCAGCTAAAAACGCTGCAGCAGTGGGAAAAAGAGTTTAAGGCGGCCACGCCGGATGAAGAGATTGAGCTCTACACCGGCAGCGATGTGCAGAAGGTCGTGGGCTCCAATGTGTACTGCGGCGCGCTCAAGCACATGGGCGGCGGGCAGATCCACTCGCTGAATATGCTGCTGGGTTCGGCGCAGGCGGCGGCATCGCTGGGGGTGAAGATTTTTGAATCCTCTCCGGTGGTTGAAGTGAATTACGGCAAAGAGGTGCGCGTTCGCACCGCGATGGGCAGCGTGAAGGCGGCAAAAATGCTGTGGGCCTGCGACAGCTTCCTCAACAATATGGAGCCGGAAATCTATAACAAGACGTTGGTGACCTACTCATACCAGGTGTCGACGGCCCCGCTGTCCGATGCGCTGATTGAACGGATTAGTCCGATGCGCGGCGCGTTCAGCGATATTCGTCCGGTGATTAACTACTACCGGGTGACCCGGGAAAATCGCCTGCTTTTCGGCAGCGCGACGCGCTTTGTGGAATATACCCCGGGCGATTTCGCCGCCTGGAACCGCACGCTGCTGGCGGAGGTGTTCCCCTACCTGAAGGACGTGAAGATCGATTTTGCCTGGGGCGGCCCGATGGCCTGTAGCGCCAATCTGTTCCCGCAAATCGGCACGCTACGCGACTACGATAACGTGTTCTACGTGCAGGGGTATTCCGGTTTCGGCGTTACGCCATCCCATATCGTTTGCAAAATTCTGGCGGAAGGGATCACCGGCGGCTCCGACAGGTATCGCCTGATGAGCCGTATTCCTCACGCCACCATTCACGGTCGTGACAGCCTGCGTTTGCTGCTGGTCACTGCCGGAAAACTGATGCATCAAACCGCCGGCTTCTGGAAAGGCCGGAGTTAATCTGGAGACACTGATGAAAGCGTTCAAACTCAACCAACCCGTTCCTGAACTGCACCCTATCGGCAGCGTTAGCCTGCTCGGCGCCACGCCAACCGAGGGCGACCCGCAGGTCGCCGCCGCCATGGTGTATGGCGAACCGCAGGATGCCTTTACCTGCGGTCTCTTCTCCTCAACAAAAGGAAGTTTCACCATGACCTATCCGTTTACCGAACACGCCACTGTTCTTGAAGGCGAAGTCGAGCTGACCGTGGCGGGCGGCAAGCCGCAACGCTTTGCGCCGGGGGATAGCTGGTTTGTGAAACAGGGCACCGAAGTGGAGTGGAAAATCCTGACCAGCCGCTTTGTGAAGCACTACCTGGCGAACGTCGAAAGCCGCTAACACCGCCGTTACCCTCCCCGGTGAGAAGCGGCGGGGAGGGCAACTTTGCTCATCGTCACAAATTCATCCGCTTCTCTCCACCTTCAGGACGATATTCGTTGAGCGGGATGCCTGCATAAATTATGACTATCCCGGAGCGGCTCTGCCGTTCCCTGGCCCTACACCTTGTGCAGAGGTTGACTATGTTCAGTAACAGACTCGCCAGTCATCTTGAACGCGGCGTTGTGGGTTTTCCCACCACGCTTGCCAGCTCCGTTGGCTTAATCATGGCAAGCCCCGTCATTCTTACCGTCACCAGCGGTTTCGGCATGGGGGGAGACACTTTCGCGCTGGCGGTACTGCTGGCGTTTATTATGATGCAGGCCCAGGTCACCACCTTCGCAGAGGCGGCCACGCTCATCCCCACTACCGGTTCAGTGTACGACTACATTTCCTGCGGGATGGGGCGCTTTTTTGCCATTACCGGCGCGCTGTGCGCCTATCTTATCGTCCACATCTTCGCCGGAACGGCGGAAACCATCCTCGCCGGGATCATGGCGCTGGTGAACTTTGAATCGATCAACGCCCAGATGGCGGCGCACCAGAATACCTGGATGGTCGGGGTAGGTATGGTGGTCGTCTTTGGTCTGTTAAACGCCATCGGCATTGAGATTTTTGGCAAGGTAGAGGTGGTGCTGACCTTTGGGATGTGGACCACGCTGACCATCTTCGGCCTGTGCGGCATCTTTATGGCGCCCATCACCCATCAGGCCGGATGGTTCGGCACCCCGGTAAACGTCAGCGATCTTTCCGGGCTGTTTGGCTATATCGGCATGGCGATGTTTATGTTTGTCGGCTGCGAGCTGGTCACGCCGATGGCCCCTGAAATTAAGCAGGCGCACCGCACTATTCCACGCGCGATGGCGCTTGGGTTGCTGGGCGTCGCCAGCTGTATGTTTATTTACGGCGCGGCGATTAACCGCCAGGTGGCGAACGTGGTGGTGGATGCGGCGAACAATGTCCATTTGCTGGATACGCCGATGGCGATCCCGGCGTTTGCCGAGCGCGTCATGGGGCATGCCGGGCAGTACTGGCTTGGCGTGGGGCTGCTGCTGGCAGGCTGCGCGACGATCAATACGCTGATGGCCGCGGTGCCGCGCATTATCTACGGCATGGCGCTGGACGGCGCGTTGCCGCGTTTCCTGACCTGGCTGCATCCGCGCTTTAAAACGCCGGTGATCGCCATTGCGATCGGCGTCGCGATCCCCTGCCTGCACGCCTGGTATCTTAACGGCGACCTGGATCGTATTGTGCCGCTCATCCTGGCCGCGGTGTGCGCCTGGGGCGTGGCCTATCTGCTGGTGACGTTGTCGGTGGTGCTGCTGCGTATTCGCCGCCCGGACCTGCCGCGCGCCTACCGTTCGCCGTGGTTTCCGCTGCCGCAGATTATCTCAAGCGTCGGGATCGTTATCGCGATTGTGAACATCGCACCGCCGGGCATGAACAGCCGCGACATTCTGGTGCCGTTTGGCGTGATGCTGGGCCTGACCGCCGGGTATGCGCTGTTCTGGACAGTGTGCGTGCAGCGCGTGAACCCCTTCAGGCCGCTGGCGGTGGAAGAGGTGGTCGAGCGGGCTATCGGTCAGTACGACGCTCACAACGCTGGAGAGAGGGTTCCCGATGCGCTCCGTCCCCTGCTTTAATACGCCGTTGTTAAACGCCGTGTCGCGCGATCTGGCAGGCTGGCGCACTGAAAAACGTTCAGAATGCAGCGGCGTGCTGCATCTGAGCGAAAGCGCCGAGGTAACCTACAGCCAGCGGCAAAAGCGGTTGTTTATGGCCAGCATCCAGAGCTGTGAATTTAGCGTCGAAGGGCCGGTTAACCGGCCTCTTCAGGGCAAGATTCGCGCGCATCAGTCCGGGTGGTTTACGCGCCGCCCGGTGACGTTTATTGCCGGGAAACGCACGGCGGCTGATGAGGTGGCGACCTGGCTCAACGGTTTTCCTAATCTGCAAGCCACCCTGAGCGAACTGGACTATCGCCGCTTTTCGCTGGTGATTAGCGATGATACATGGCGCTGCACGATTGAACCCTGGGGCGCCAGCGAAGTGGTATGCAAACTGCCGCCGTTGCGCCGCTATCTGCGGCTTGAGCCGCAGCAGCGGATGCTGCTGTTGAGCGTGATGAGTATGGTAAGCCAGGCGATGGGGCTGTTGATGGCGACTGAGGCGTTACAGTAAAGGACGTTGACCCGTCGGCATCAGGGTTCTGGAAACGAGCTCGGTGCGGTTCACCACTTCGGTTTTGGCGAAGATATTGCGTAAATGCGTTTTCACCGTCGAGAGCGAAATATCCAACTGGCGGGCAATCAGCTTATTGCTCGCCCCCTCGCGCACCATACTGACGATTTCACGCTCTTTGGCGGTCAGCATGCCTGGCAGGGCGTTGTCATCCTGCAGCAATTCATGTATCGCCAGCTCAATGAGCGGTAATACCGCCTGCGCCCGCAGGCGCTCTTCGCTGGAAAATAGCGTATCGCGCATCAGGGATATTCCCGCCACGATTTGCCTGTCGCGACGGATAAAAATCTCCGTCATATCGCGGACGTTATTGGGCAACATAAAACCGTGGTAATAATGACGATAGCGGTCATAGAGCCCCGGCGTCATGCCCGCCATTGTGATAGAAGGATGCGTGAAGCGGGAAGGCAGCAGAGGATCCAGCGGCTGGAAATAGTCCAGATACTGCTGGTGCGTATTCTCAGAAATATTGTGCAGAATATAGTTCTCAGGCGTCATTCGCTTATTCACCCGGTAAAATACCGCCGACGACAGCGGAATAAGCTGCGAAATCGTCTGTAGGCAACGGGCAATAATCACATCATTATGGCGGGGCGTTGATAACGCTGACATGCTGTCTCCTCCCGTAAAATGAGGGCGCGCCAGGCGGATTGAGAACCATAAAACAAGCATATGTTTTACAAGTTAGTAACACAATGCTTAATATATTAACAATGTGAAGTGAGTTACATAATTTATTATAATTTATTGTTTTTTAACGATTAAATTTAATGGCTGTATCTGTCATTGCTGTTTTTGTTAAAATGTTAATGAAGTCATTGCCCCGACGAGGCAATGACTTCTGCTCATTTAACGCCGCTCCAGCCGCTGAAACAGCCACATCCCCGCGACCATGGCGAGCACAAACCCGACGCCTTTTAGCTCGCCCGCGCCCAGCAGTACCAGACCGGGTCCCGGGCAAATTCCCGCCAGTCCCCAACCGATGCCAAACAGTACGGCGCCGCCCACCAGCCGTTTATCAATGGTTGAGGAGGTCGGCAGAACCATTTTGTCGCCATAAACCGGACGCTGGCGTTTCTTCGCCATGCGAAACGCGAAAAAGCCAATGCTGATGGCGCCGCCCATCACAAAGGCCAGCGAGGGATCCCACTGCCGGGTAATATCCAGAAATCCGGTGACTTTTGCCGGGTTCGCCATCCCGCTTATCAGAAGGCCGAGGCCGAAAAGCAGGCCTGCCAGAAAGGAAAAAAAGAGGTTCATCTCGACTCCGTATTCGTTAACGCCAGAAACCCACGACCCAGACGGTCACAGCGGCCGCCACCATAAATGTCAGCGTCGCCACCAGAGAGCGCAGCGACAACCGCGACAGCCCGCAGACGCCGTGGCCGCTGGTGCAACCGGAGCCATAGCGTGTTCCCAGGCCGACGAGCAGCCCGGCGAGGATTATCGTGGGCCATGATGCGGCAATTTCGCGTGCGGGCAGGGCGGTAAACAATGCGTACAGCAGCGGCGCCGCGACGATCCCGATAAGAAACGCCACCCGCCAGCCCTTATCACCGCTGGCGCGGGACAATACGCCGCCGAGGATGCCGCTGATGCCCGCAATGCGCCCGCAAAACAGGATAAGCACCCAGGCCGCCGCGCCGATAATCAGACCGCCGATAAAACTCTGGACGGGCGTGAAGTGCGCCATATCAATCATCATATTCCGTGACCTCGCGGTTGTTTTTCGGGCAGTAAAGTTCGTAAAGCGTACTGAGGAGCACCAGGATATCCGGGGCGGCGACGCGGTAAAAAATCTGCTTACCTTCGCGGCGTGTGCTGACCAGGTTTTCCCGCCGCAGGACGCCAAGCTGCTGCGACAGGGTCGGCTGACCTATCCCCAGCGCCTTCTCTATTTCACTCACCGACGCTTCGCCCTGGCTCAGATGACACAGCAGCAGCAGGCGGGTTTCGTTGGCGAGTGATTTCAGCACCGCCGCTGTTCTGCCCGCAGCTGCCCGCATCTGTTGTGGGTTGATTGTCCCGTTCATCGCTCCTCCAGATAACATTATATATAATTATATAATATTAAAATGAATATTGTCTGGCAAGCGACCTCTTACATTGCTACTGTCGGCTTGAATAAGCGACACGCTGGTCTATGCTAAAAACAATGCGTTGCAAAAGTGTGCGCTAATAAGTTAATGAATAATAAAGAAAATTAAATTCTCTGTGGATGTGGCGTATGAGCGAAACCCGGCAGGCGTCCTGTGGATGGCGTAAATTGCCAACGAGGTTATTTATTTTTAGACTTTTCAGTGCTTTACCAGGTATCTTAAGGGCCGGTAGAGTCTATGCCCCCGATTTATCCCCTGAAAGGCTTCCGGCATGAACCGCAAAATGCGGTTAAGCGTCCTTATCCTGGTGCTGATGGTTTGCGGGCCGTGCCGGGCGGCAGGGTTTCTCGACCCTGAAGATGGTATGCCCGACATGAGCGACTATCTACGTGATAACCGTTACGGCTTTTTACCCATTCCTGTGGTGATTACCGAACCAGCAGTCGGCTACGGCGGCGGGTTGTTCGGCCTGTTTTTGCACGGCAAAGGCACCCAGCAAGGAGAGCGGTTTATCCCGCCCGCCATGACCGCGTTTGGCGGCGGCGGAACGCAAAACGGCAGCTGGTTTGCCGGCGGCGGCCATCGACACACCTGGAATGACGACCATATCCGTTATCTGGTGGCGGTGGGCTATGCCGATGTCAATCTGGATATCTACTCCGGTGATGTCGCCGGTTTCGGCCACGATAAGGCGATCAGCACTCAGACGAAGGGCTACGGCGGTATGCAGAAGCTGCAGTTTCGCGTCGGCGATACCCCGGTATTTCTCGGCGTTTCCCAGTTTTATGCCCGGATGGATATTTCGGCGGATAACGGCCTGGTCAACCGCGTATGGCAGCAGTTGTTCGGCTCAGACAGCACCTCGTCCGCCGTCGGTCTGGTGGCGGAATACGATACCACGGACAACTTTTTCTATCCGCGCAAAGGCGCGTCGCTGAGCGGGGAGTACCGCTTTTACAGCAGTTTTCTCGGCGGCGACTACCGCTATGACCAACTGACGCTGGACGGAAAATATTACTACCCGCTGACCCGCTCGCTGACGCTGGTGGTGGCCGGGAATTATCAGGCGTTAACCAATCAACAGCAGCATCTGCCGCCGATGGCGCGCCCGGATATCAACCTGCGCGGTATCTCCCGCTATCGCTATCAGGGCGATTATGTCGGCACCGTGCAGACGCAGCTTGCGTGGGAGGTCACCCCCCGCTGGATTTTGCAGGGGTTTGTCGGCGCCGGGAGCGCCGCCAATGAGGCAAGCGCGCTGTTTGACACCACTGAAGTTGCCTGGGGTACCGGGTTTCGCTACCTGATCGCCCGCCAGTATGGGTTGTACACCGGGGTTGACGTCGGCTTTAGCAAGAATGAGCAGGCCGTCTACTTCAACGTCGGCTCCGGGCTGTAAGTAAAATTGACAATGAGAAAATGATGATGAGATGGACGCAAACCTTGCTGCCGCTGTTTTTGCTCTCAGGCGCCGCCTATGGCGCCAGCACGACGGCCAGCAGCACCAGCACCGAGAGCAGCAGCGACGAGCAGACGGAAAGTAGCAGCACTTTCCCTATCTGGGGCGATGAGGCGCGGGCGAGAGGTTATGAGATCCCGCTGCCGTTTGGTATCAACCTGAACTACATGAACATGCGTCAGGATATCGGCGTCGATAGCATCACGTTCTCTGGCCTTAAGCTGGGTAATCAGCCGATCCCCAGCGATATGTTTAAAATCGATGCCGGGCACACCCGGGAGAGCAGTAAGACGGAAACGCTGCGTATGGATATGTGGGTGTTTCCGTTTCTGAACATTTACGGGATATACGGTTACACCAAAGGGTCGTCGGTCTCCAACGTGTCGGTAGACGCCGATCCGACCGAATTCACCGGGATCAACCGCATCATCGCCGGATCGGTGCATCGTCTCTACGAGCAGGGCACCCTGCAGGACATTGATTTCACCCTCGACTTTAAAGGACGCACCTGGGGCACCGGCGCGACGCTCGCGGGCGGTTATGGCAACTGGTTTGCGCTGGTCGACACCAACTATACCCGCACGGATTTTGACATCCTCGACGGTAATATCTCTGCGCTTACTGTTTCGCCGCGCGTCGGCTACCGCTTCAGCTTTCAGGGCATATCCGGGCCGTCGCACCTGAGCCTGTGGGTGGGCAGTATGTATCAGGACGTACAGCAGGAATTTAAGGGCAACTTGTCCGATTTGCAGATGCCCGCTGAGTTGCTGCCGCTTATCAATGCGGTCAACCAGGACGGCGACGGCAAATTCGCTGTGAAGCAGCATCTAAAATCGCCATGGAATATGCTGATCGGCGCGCAGTATGAAGTGACGCGCAATTTTAACGTCCTGACGGAATTTGGCTTCAACGACCGTAACAGCTTCTTTATCTCCGGCGAATATCGATTCTGATGAGGCGATATGGCGTATGGCTGGCGGGGCTGATTAGCGCGGTGTTCTCCTCGCCGCCGGTGTTTGCGCTGGACAGGCAATCGATAGATGCCTTTCTGGGCAAGCTCGGGGCGGATAATGAGTATGATGCCAGCAAAGGGATTAACTGGAGCGTACTGCCAGGGCCGTTTTATACTCCTGAATTGCGGCTCGGGCTTGGGATGGCGGCGGCGGGGGTCTACCGCGTTGACCCAAAAGATACCGTCACGCAGAATTCGTCCTTGTCGTTTACCGGTTTTGTCAGCACCAGCGGCGCGCTGGGCGTCGGGTTTACCAACTACACGTTTTTTACCGACGATCGCTGGCGGTTGTTCGTTGAAGGTAACATCGCC
>NZ_JAFAGS010000140.1 GCF_019237635.1 Pluralibacter sp. | reverse complement strand
GTGAATACATTAGAACAAACTATCGGCAATACGCCTCTGGTCAAACTACAGCGCATGGGGTCGGACAACGGCAGCGAAATCTGGGTCAAACTGGAAGGGAACAATCCGGCAGGTTCGGTCAAGGACCGGGCGGCGCTGTCGATGATTGTGCAGGCTGAAAAGCGCGGTGAAATTAAACCGGGCGACGTGCTGATTGAAGCCACCAGCGGTAATACCGGGATCGCGCTGGCGATGATTGCCGCGCTGAAAGGCTATCGCATGAAGCTGCTGATGCCGGACAACATGAGCCAGGAGCGTCGTGCCGCGATGCGGGCCTACGGAGCTGAACTGATTCTGGTCAGCAAAGAGCAGGGCATGGAAGGGGCGCGTGATTTAGCGCTGGCGATGGCGCAGAGCGGCGAAGGTAAGCTGCTCGACCAGTTTAACAACCCCGATAACCCCTACGCGCACTACACCACCACCGGGCCTGAAATCTGGCAGCAAAGCCAGGCGCGGATCACGCATTTTGTTTCCAGCATGGGGACGACGGGGACCATCACCGGCGTATCCCGTTTTCTGCGTGAACAGGAAAAGCCAGTGACGATCGTCGGCCTGCAGCCGGAAGAGGGCAGCAGCATTCCGGGGATCCGCCGCTGGCCTGCGGAATATATGCCCGGCATTTTTAATGCTTCTCTGGTGGACGAGGTCATGGATATTCACCAGCGTGAAGCGGAAAATACCATGCGCGAACTGGCGGTGCGGGAAGGCATTTTCTGCGGCGTGAGCTCCGGCGGCGCCGTGGCGGGCGCGCTGCGCGTGGCGAAAAACCACCCGGGCGCGGTGGTGGTGGCGATTATCTGCGATCGTGGCGATCGCTATCTGTCGACCGGCGTATTTGGTGAAGAGAGTTACAGTCAGGGGGCGGGGATTTAACAGCCATGGAAATGATTTTATTCAGGGATAAAACCCGGGCACAGCAGGCCGATATTGTGGCCGTGCAGTCACAGGTGGTTTACGGTAGCGTAGGCAACAGTGTGGCCGTACCGAACATAAAACAGCACCACCTTAACGTGCTGGCTGTGCCAACCGTGCTGTTCAGTAATACACCGCATTACGACACCTTCTACGGTGGTGTGATCCCGGACGAGTGGTTTAGTGGCTATTTACAGGCGCTTGAAGAGCGCGATGCTCTGCGTGAGCTGAAAGCGGTCACTACCGGTTATATGGGAAGTGCCAGCCAGATTGCGATTCTGGCGAAATGGCTGAAAGCGATGCGTGAAAAGCATCCGCAAATGATGATTCTGGTCGATCCGGTGATTGGTGACACCGACAGCGGTGTCTACGTGAAGCCAGAAATCCCGGCAGCCTATTGTGAACACCTGCTGCCGCTGGCGCAGGGCATTACGCCAAATGTGTTCGAACTGGGCGTGCTGAGCGGAAAACCGTGTGACACCCTGGAGCAAGCCATTGAAGCGGCGAAAGGACTGCTGTCGGAAACGCTGAAATGGGTGGCTATCACTAGTGCACCGATTGCGAATGACAATGATATCCATGTGGTGCTGGTCACGGCGGACCGCGTGGATATCAGCGGCTGGCCACGAGTTGCGACGGACCTGAAAGGTACCGGTGATCTGTTCTGCTCGGAGTTGATCAGTTCAGTGGTGCAGGGCAAAACGTTACCTGAATCAGTGGAAGCCGCCGGAAGCAGGGTGGTTGAGGTGATGGGGTATACGCTTGAAAAAGGGTACGACGAGCTGATCTTGCCGCCGCGCTAAGCGGTGAATTCAGAAACAAAAATGGCGCCTTTCGGCACCATTTTCACAACTGCGGTATCAATTACTTCTTGATACGGATAACCGGGGTTTCGCCCACGGTTACGCTACCGGACAGTTTGATCAGTTCTTTGATTTCGTCCATGTTGGAGATAACCACCGGAGTCAGGGTAGACTTGGCTTTTTCTTCCAGCAACGGCAGATCAAATTCGATAACCGGGTCGCCCACTTTGACACGCTGACCTTCTTCGGCGATACGTTTAAAACCTTCGCCTTTCAGCTCAACGGTGTCGATACCGAAGTGAACGAACAGCTCAATACCACTGTCGGACTCAATAGAGAACGCATGGTTGGTTTCAAAGATTTTGCCGATGGTGCCGTCTACAGGCGCAACCATTTTGTTGCCGGTGGGTTTGATAGCGATACCATCGCCGACAATTTTCTCAGCAAATACGACATCCGGCACGTCTTCGATGTTGACGATCTCGCCAGAGAGCGGAGCAACAATCTCAATAGTTCCGGTGTCTTTTTTATCATCAGAAACCAGAGATTTCAGTTTATCGAACAAACCCATGATCTTCTCCTAAGCAGTAATTTGGGCCGCATCTCTTGGATTAGCAGATTGTTTTTTCTTCAATGAACTTGTTAACCAGCGTCATTAACTCGTCCGTTGTCGGTTGAGCAAGAGCCTGCTCTGCTAACACCTTTGCATCTTCGAAGTTCGTGTTACGAATAATCTTCTTAATGCGTGGGATAGAAATGGCACTCATCGAGAACTCGTCAAGGCCCATCCCCAGCAACAGAAGTGTAGCACGTTCGTCGCCCGCAAGCTCACCACACATGCCAGTCCATTTACCTTCAGCATGAGAAGCATCAATAACTTGCTTGATCAAGTTCAGGACAGACGGAGACATCGGCTGGTAAAGATGTGAAATCATATCATTACCACGGTCAACTGCCAGAGTATATTGCGTTAAATCATTGGTTCCGATACTAAAGAAGTCAACTTCTTTGGCCAGATGACGCGCAATGGTCGCCGCAGCCGGTGTTTCCACCATCACGCCGATCTCAATGGATTCGTCAAAGGCTTTACCTTCGGACCTAAGTTCCTGCTTGTAAATCTCGATCTCTTTCTTCAGTGCGCGCACTTCTTCAACAGAGATGATCATCGGGAACATGATGCGCAGCTTACCGAAAGAGGAGGCGCGCAGGATAGCGCGAACCTGGTCGCGCAGGATCTCTTTGCGATCCATGGCGATACGTATAGCACGCCAGCCCAGGAACGGGTTCTCTTCTTTCGGGAAGTTCATGTACGGCAGCTCTTTGTCGCCGCCGATGTCCATGGTACGCACGATCACCGCCTGAGAGCCGCAGGCTTCAGCAACGGCTTTATACGCCTGGAACTGCTCTTCTTCCGTCGGCAGGGCGTCGCGGTCCATAAACAGGAATTCGGTACGGTACAGACCAACGCCTTCCGCGCCGTTGCGCTCAGCGCCTTCAACGTCGCGAACGGTACCGATGTTAGCGCACACTTCAACCTGATGGCCGTCCAGCGTAATAGCCGGCAGGTCTTTCAGCTTAGCGAGTTCCGCTTTCTCGGTGGCAACCTGCTCCTGAACGGCGCGAAGTTGCTCGATCTCTTCGTTTGTTGGGTTGACGTAAACCAGGTTGTTTACGGCATCCAGAATCAGATAGTCGTCGTTTTTCACCTGAGAGGTGACGCTGCCGGTGCCCACGATGGCTGGCAGTTCAAGCGAACGCGCCATGATTGAGGTGTGGGACGTACGGCCACCCGCATCAGTGATGAAACCCAGCACCTTTTTCAGGTTCAGCTGTGCGGTTTCGGACGGCGTCAGGTCGGCGGCAACCAGGATAACTTCATTCTGAATCGCGCTCAGATCGATGATAGCCAGACCCAGGATGTTGCGCAGCAGGCGCTTACCGATGTCACGTACGTCAGCCGCACGCTCTTTCAGGTATTCGTCATCCAGTTCTTCCAGGGCAGTCGCCTGACCTTCGATAATCTCATGAGCCGCTGCGTCAGCCGTCATGTGCTTATCTTTAATCAGGGCTATGATTTCCTGCTCCAGCTCCTCATCTTCGAGCAACATGATGTGGCCTTCGAAGATAGCTTCTTTTTCCTCGCCGAACGTCTCGCCAGCTTTGGTTTTAATGGCTTCCAGCTGCACAGAGGCTTTGGAACGGCCGTTCAGAAAACGTTCAACTTCCTGTTCGACGTTCTCGGCAGAAATTTTCTTCCGGTCGATGACAATTTCGTCTTCTTTCAGCAGCAGTGCTTTGCCGAAAGCGATACCCGGGGATGCTAAAATGCCTGAAATCATAACCCTACCTTACTTGTGACTGATTTTTAAAAGAACTCGTGAACTTACTCGAGTTCAGCCATCAGCTTAACCAGATGCTCAACCGCTTTTTGCTCGTCTTCGCCTTCAGCAGAGATAGCTACTACGGTGCCCTGAGTCAGGCCCAGAGTTTGCAGTTTGAACAGGCTTTTTGCGCTGGCGCTTTTGCCGTTGGAGGTCACAGTGATCTCAGAAGTGAAGCCTTTCGCTTCTTTAACAAACTGAGCAGCAGGGCGGGTGTGAAGACCGTTCGGAGCGGTAATGGTAACTTCTTGCTGGAACATTATATTTCCCCAACTTATAGGTTTAGTGTTGTGGAACTAAAGTCTAGCCTGGCGGCTAGACTTTAGCCTGTATTGTTAGCGCCGGTATTACGGTTACGGCACAGTCGCCTGTTAAACGCAATCCGATGCAGACATTTCTGGCCGTCGACGTATAGCTCGTCATTAAACATTATGCCGCGAAAGCAGGATTTGAACCAAATCATAAAATCGATTCAGCACACGGAAATCCTGTTTCGAATAATTTCGCGCATCGAAATAAATGTGATGGTTAAATACCAGACCTGGCGGGATGAATCAATGATAACAGGGGTGAAACTTTGAAGTGCTCCACAAAAAAAGCACCCGGGAGAGTGCTTTTTTACGCAAATTTCACAAACTGGCATTACTGTTGCAGTTCTTTCTCCGTGAAGAGATCGGCAAACAGTGCAGTGCTCAGATAGCGCTCACCCGAAGAGGGTAGGATAACCACAAAATTCTTATTGGTAAAGCGTTCATCCTCCTGCAGCTTCAGCGCAGCGGCAACGGCGGCGCCGGAAGAAATCCCAGCCAGGATGCCTTCTTCTTCCATCAATCGACGCGCGGTGGAGATAGCTTCATCGTTGGTGATGGTCACCACTTTGTCGATAAGCTTCAGATCGAGGTTGCCTGGAATGAAACCGGCGCCGATCCCCTGAATTTTATGCGGGCCAGGTTTGAGCTCTTCACCTGCCAGCGCTTGGGTGATGACCGGCGAGTCGGTCGGCTCGACGGCGACGGTGATAAGGTCGCTTTTGCCTTTTGTGCCTTTAATATAGCGGCTGACGCCAGTCAGCGTACCGCCGGTGCCTACGCCGGAGATGAACACATCAACTTGGCCGTCGGTGTCTTCCCAGATTTCCGGGCCGGTGGTTTTTTCGTGAATTTCCGGGTTAGCTGGGTTGCTGAACTGCTGAAGCAACAGGTATTTCGCCGGATCGCTCGCCACGATCTCTTCTGCTTTCTGAATGGCGCCTTTCATACCTTTCGCGCCTTCGGTCAGCACCTGGTTAGCGCCCAGGGCTTTCAGTAGCTTACGGCGTTCGATACTCATGGTTTCCGGCATGGTCAGCGTCAGTTTGTAACCGCGTGCGGCGGCAACGTAGGCCAGCGCAATACCGGTGTTGCCGCTGGTCGGTTCGACCAGTTCAACGCCCGGTTTGAGCACACCACGCTTCTCGGCATCCCAAATCATATTGGCCCCGATACGGCATTTGACGCTGAAGCTTGGGTTGCGTGATTCCACCTTCGCCAGAATGCGTCCATTACCGATTCGGTTCAGTCGAACCAGCGGCGTGTGACCGATAGTCAGCGAGTTGTCTTCATAAATCTTACTCATGGCCTGTCCTTAACTGTATGAAATTAGGATACCTCCCCAGCATACCTGCTGAACGGGCAGGGGGAAGTAAGGTTTTCGCATATCGATATGCAGATGTGAAATAAAGGTTATCAGTATGGAATAAGAGGTGGCATAAGCCACCCCTCTTTTATCTTTATTACATTTATATACGCAAAACCGTTACTTCCACATGGCGTGTTTTCCGCGGTAACAGTCCACCCACATGGCGGTCGCGCCGCAGATAGCGACGGGCAGGATGACCAGGTTGAGCACCGGGATCATGGTAAACAGGCTGACCAGCGCGCCGAACTGCATGTTGGTGACCTTTCGCGTACGCAGGGCCTCGCGCATGGTTTTAAACGGCACCTTGTGGTTATCGAACGGGTAATCGCAGTACTGAATGGCCAGCATCCAGGCGCTGAACAAAAACCACAGTACCGGCGCCACGGTTTGCCCAATGCCTGGAATAAAAAAGAGCGCCAGCAACACAACGGCGCGCGGCAGGTACCATGCCAGCTTCTGCCATTCGCGCTTCATGATGCGCGGGACATCTTTCATCACGCCAAACACGCCGGTATCCGGCGGCGTGGCACCCGTCAGACGCGCCTCCAACTGTTCGGCGAGCAGCCCGCTAAACGGCGCGGCTATCCAGTTGGCTATTGTTGAAAAGAAGTAGCCAAACACGAGCAGGACTGAGAGGACGGCAACCGGCCACAGCAGGTAGCTCAACCAATGCAGCCAGTCAGGGACGTGGTTCATTAAAGACGGGATCCAGCTTTCGAGTTTTGTGAACAGCCACCAGAATGCCCCACCCATCAGAATAATGTTGACCAGCAGCGGCAGAAAAACGTAACGGCGGATACCCGGCAAGCCGATCAGTTTCCAGCCCTGAGAAAAATAGTAAACGCCACTACGTGCAGCAGGTGTGGAAGATGAAACCATGTTCAGGCGATGCTCCTTTTGTGAAAGCCCTGGCAATCAGCTGACTATATTATCGGGTTGTCAGCTGAGCGCCAGTTCAGAAATGTTCGAAAAAACAGCAAAAAGCACGATTTGGTTCATCTTTATTGTCTGAATCCCTGGTACGCACTTGCACTTGACGTAATGGGCAAATACTCTTAGTGAGTAAATGTTTGCCGTGGTGGCAAGGTGTTAGAACAACAGAGAATATAATGATGCAGGATTTGCGTCTGATATTAATCATTGTTGGCGCGATCGCCATAATTGCATTACTGGTTCATGGTTTCTGGACCAGCCGCAAAGAACGTTCTTCTATGTTCCGCGATCGCCCACTGAAACGCATGAAATCACGCGACGACGATGAGTCGGATGATGAGCGCGACTTCGATGACAATGTTGAAGGCGTAGGTGAGGTTCGCGTTCACCGGGTGACCCCTGCCCATAACGCACCCTCCGGAGAGCATGATGCTCCCCGCCAGGCGCCGCAGCACCAGTACCAGCCGCCTTATGAGCGTCAGGTACAGCAGCCAGCGCGTCCTCCTCATGAGGA
>NZ_JAFAGS010000089.1 GCF_019237635.1 Pluralibacter sp. | reverse complement strand
CGGGGCCGCCCGCCGGGAGCGGGCGGAGGGTGCGCGGCACAGGGATGTGACGTCGTACCCGACCCGAAAGCCAGGCGCAATAAGCCGAGGGTACCGCGAAGCGGCGGTTTTCTTTGCCGGGAGCCGGGATTGTTAAGGGCGCGGCGGTGAGCGCCCTTGACACGTTCACCGCAGAGAAATGGACAGGAAGCTGAGGAGGAAAAGTGAACGGAACGGTTCCACTCTTTTTTCAAAGGGGGGGCTTTAAAGCAAAACAATGAATAAAAATTCATTGTTTTGCTTAACTAAGCAGCCCTGGCCTGCGCCGGGGCTTTTTTCGTTATACGCATTCCGTCAGGGAAAACGCCTGCAACCAGCGGATTTCGCTGTACAGTAGCTGCCCTTCTTCTTTGAGCAACCGCAGCGTGTGTCGTCCGTCCTGCCAGTAGGCCCCCTGATCGGCGGTCAATAGCTTCTCGCCAAGCTGCCATGCGCCGCTCAGCACAAACACCATGCCGCCGTGCGAGCCGAAGGTTGTAAACGTACGGTCAGCGACGCGCACCTTCGCTTCGCAGCGGTCACGGCGGGTCATGATGTTAAGATCCATCGACATCAGCCCTTCGGTGAGCTGCGCCCTGACCGGTTGCTCTCCGGCAAACCGGAACGGCTGGAAACGCTTTAGCGTGTGATGGAAGGCGTTACCGCCGTCGAGGGTCACTTCGCCGCCCTCCAGGAGAGTGATAACGCGGTCTATTCCCGGCGATACGGCGAACTCGCCGCTGCCGGCGATGGAGGCAATACTGGCGCGCCAGTTAAAATCACGGGTCGCAGGCGGAAAACAGCACAGCTCGCGCGTTTCGCCCGCGCCGTTTTTCCACAGACTGACCAGCATCTTGCGGATATCAAAGTAGTCCATCATCACTCCTGAAGGGTCGCCCCTGGCCGCCCGGTACCCCTGCGACCATTCTTGTTATTTTTTCGTCACCATCCTCGGTTATCGGCACGCCGACGCAGAGCCTTAGCACAACAGGCAAAAAGAGAGTCAAAGAAAAACCGCCGGCCCTGCCCACAGCGTAAACTGCGTATGGGCAAGACCGGCGGTCTTTAAGTCAGCGTGCTGATTTACTCAGCAGACGGCGCCATTTTACCTTCCGCCATCGGATGTTCTGTCAGACGCTTCTCAAAATTGGCATTAAACTGCTTTTTCTGTTCCGGGGTCAGGATGTTGTAAAGCTTGTTCTGTGTTTCCATGCGGGACAGCGCCATGG
Source organism: Pluralibacter sp. (assembly GCF_019237635.1). Lineage (GTDB taxonomy): Bacteria > Pseudomonadota > Gammaproteobacteria > Enterobacterales > Enterobacteriaceae > Enterobacter_B. The sequence goes on along the minus strand of NZ_JAFAGS010000089.1, from coordinate 10,346 downwards.
CTTTGTGCTGTGCTTCCATCTTATCGATAGCCGCTTCCGCTTTCGCCTTGTCGAAGGTGTCGCTGGCGATCAGGTCATGCATCTCGCGGCGTTCATCGGCGGACGGACGAGGCATGCTTTCACGCTGGCTTTTCATAATGTCACGGGCCTGCTGTTTCTGCGCATCCGTCAGGTTCAGGCCTTTAAACATCATGTCGTGCATCATGCCCGACTTACCTTTATGGTGCATCATTTGCGAGTTGTCTGCCGGTGCGGCGGCAGTTGTGTCCGCCGCATGCGCCAGATTAGCCGCGCCCAGAGCCAGAGTAGAAGCAACAATCAGAGCAGTCATCTTTTTCATCATACGTTCCTTACTTTCAGTTTTTATTACGGCGCATTGCCGTGTTGACGGGATTAACTTTACGAGGTTCTACGTCAATAAATCAGAGTAAGCGTAAAACAATTAAAGTACAAAAATGACTTTGTGACCAATTATGGAGAAAATAAGAATAAAGCATGAAGAGTTGCAATAATAGAAATACAACAAGCTGATCTGGAAGGATTTATGGAGGATCTTAAATCAGCGGCGGCGAATAATAAAGCGTTTACCCAGGAATAATCTGTAATGTCTCAAACCACACGGATATATTTTATTTTCGGAATGCAGCGGCAACCTGAATAGCACCGCCGCCTCCTGCTTAGCTTTCCCGCACCAGCATCAGCCCCGCCCGCAGGCCTGGCGCGACGTTCGGATTAGGGAAAAGCACATACTCCGTTTCATGCTCCACCACGTAGCGCGTCTCCCCCTCTTCCGCCAGCAGCGTACCGGCGTGAAACGGCGTGAAGTTCAAGGTGTCATTCGACATATGCAGCCGGAACTGGTCGTTGTGGCGGGTGATCTGCTGCGCCACGCGATAGCGCAGCGGAATGCGCCCTGTCGCCGCCTTGCCCTGCAAAAGCTGCACCAGCGCCTGCTGCGTGGTGGCAAACTGCGACAGGTCGTTCTGACCAAACGGCAGCGCTTTACCCAGCTCAAGCGTACAGGCGAGCGCCTGGTAATGCTCACAGCTGAAATGGGTGAACGTCCCGCCCGGGCTCTTGTGAAACACCAGCGCCTCAAGCCCCGCCGCCCCCAGCCAACCGAGGAAGGCATCCTCCCACGGCGCAGCGCGCGCAGGCATCACGCCAAAGCGCACGTGGTGCGAGCCGCGAATGGCGGTGTGCAGGTCAAGGTGCCAGCGCACGTCGTCCTGCGGCTGGTAAAACGCCGCCAGCGCATGCTCAAGCCGGGCGGCGCGCGACGTTTCCTGCGAGGGCACAAAATCATGCCAGCGTCCGCCGAACATCCGGTTCATGTCGCTGTGCAGATAGCGCTTATTCTCCGCCAGCGCCAGTGGGTTGCCGAGGATAACCAGCAGCCGCCAGCGCAACGGAATGTCGCCGTTAAACAGGCCCGTCAGCAGAGCGTCCAGCATCTCTACCGGCGCGGTTTCGTTGCCGTGTATACCCGCCGAGAGCACCAGCGCCCGGGAGGTGTTCGCCTGCGGCGTCAGCGCCAGTATCCCGGTATCCAGCCAGCGCCAGCGAAGGTGCGTCGTCTCGCCTTCTGTCTGTGCAGGCTTGACGCCCGAGAGCGTCAGCGCCAGAAAGTCCTCCATTACGGTCTCCTTATTGCTGGAACGGATAGATAGCGCCCAGGCCCAGGATCTGCGTCAGACGATCCAGCGCTTCGCGCCCTTCGCGCAGCAGCTGCGGGTCCGCCAGGTCGGCCTGCGTCAGACGGTCGCGGTAGTAGCGATCCACCCAGTCGTTAAGGGTGGCGAACAGCGTATCGTTCATCAGCACCGCCGGGTTCACCGCCTGCAGTTCCGCCTCATTCAGCACTACGCGCAGGCGCAGACAGGCCGGACCGCCGCCGTTGGACATGCTTTCTCGCAGGTCGAACACCTTCAGCTCGTTGATCGGGTTGTCCATCGCCAGCATATCGTTGAGATACGACCACACGCCCGCGTGCTCCTGCGACTCTTTCGGCAGCACCAGCAGCATGCTGCCGTCCGGTTTGCTGAGCAACTGGCTGTTGAACAGGTAAGTCGCCACCGCATCATCCACCGATACCCGGGACGTCGGCACCACCACCGGCGCAAAGCCCGGCACCCGCTCGCGCAGCTGCGCCAGCAGCGCATTCTGCTGGACAAACGCCTGCTCATGGCAGAACAGCGCCTGACGGTTGCTGACGGCGATCACGTCGTTATGGAAAACGCCCTGGTCGATCACCTCCGGGTTTTGCTGCGCAAAAATCACCTGCTGCGAATTGACCTGGTTCAGGCGTGCGACCGCATGGCTTGCCTCCAGCGTCTGGCGCGCCGGGTAGCGACGCGGCGCGTGCCCCCCGCCGTCTTCCCGACCGTAGACGAACAGCTGCAGGCCCGGCGCCCCATAATCGCCCCCCAGACGATTATGGTTTGCCGCGCCTTCGTCGCCGAACAGCGCCACCTGCGGCAGCGCGCCGTGAACGGCAAAGGCGTTTTCATCGCGGAAGATGGCCCGCAGGATAGCTTCCGTGGTGGGCGCTTCGCTGGCACGGTGGAACTTGTTATTCAGGTTCGCCACCGTCAGATGCACCCGGCCGTCCAACGCATCTGCCGACGGGCAGACGGTGGCGGCATTGGCGACCCACATCGACGACGCAGAGCTGGCGGCCGACAGCAGCTGCGGCGCCTGCGCCGCCGCACGCGCCACCACCTGCTCATCGCTGCCGCTAAAGCCAATCTGGCGCAGCAGCGCGACGTTCGGACGCTCCTGCGGCGGGATCACCGCCTGCTTAAAGCCCATGTCCGCCAGCGCCTTCATCTTCAGCAGCCCCTGCTTCGCCGCCAGCTGCGGGTTAGACACGCGGAAACGGTGTTTGGTCGAGGCTTCATTACCGAACGACAGCCCGGCGTAGTGGTGCGTCAACCCCGGTAAACCGTCAAAGTTCACTTCCCAGGCGTTCATGATGACACCTCATGGGAAAAATCCAGCCCCGGGTTCAGCGTGCCCGGCAGCGCCAGCGCGGCGGATTCAAGGCTCGCCATCGGCCAGGCGCAGTAGTCTGCGGCATACCAGGCACCCGGACGATGGTTGCCGGAGGCGCCCACACCGCCAAACGGCGCGGTGCTGGCGGCGCCGGTCAGCGGTTTGTTCCAGTTGACGATCCCGGCGCGCGCTTCCAGCAGCAGCTGGTCAAACTTGTCGCGATCAGGTGAAATCAGGCCGCAGGACAGGCCGTAGCGGGTGGCGTTAGCCAGCGCAATCGCCTCATCAAAGTCGTCATAGCGCCAGACGCACAGCAGCGGCCCAAAGACTTCTTCGTCGGCGACCGTGCTGACGCCCGTCAGTTCGACAATACCCGGTGACAATAGCGAGGTTCCAGGTTGCAGCAGGCGCGGCTCCAGCAGCGTCACGCCGCCGTTCGCCACATGCTGTCGCCAGGCGTTATGCACATGCTGCGCGGCTTGCGCCGAAATTAATCCGCCGATAAACGGCTGTTCCTGCGCATCCCAGCGGTTGGGAGTAATCCGGCGGCTGACCTCCACCAGACGGGCCAGAAACGCATCGCCCTTCTCGCCGCGTTTCACCAGCAGGCGGCGCGAACAGGTGCAGCGCTGCCCGGCGGTAATAAACGCCGACTGAATGGTGGTATGTACGGCGGCATCGATATCGTCCGGTTCGTCGACGATAAGCGCGTTATTGCCGCCCATTTCCAGCGCCAGCATCTTTTGCGGCTGACCGGCTAACTGGCGGTGCAACGAGAACCCGGTCGCCGAACTGCCGGTAAACAGTACGCCGTCGATATCCGCCTGCCCGCCCAACGCTTCGCCAGTTTCCCTGCCGCCTTGCAGCAGGTTGAACACACCCGGAGGCAGCCCGGCCTGCTCCCAGAGTTTCGCCATCGCCTCGCCGGTGGCGGGCGTCATTTCGCTCGGTTTAAACACCACCGTGTTTCCCGCCAGCAGCGCCGGAACGATATGCCCGTTCGGCAGATGACCGGGGAAGTTGTAGGGGCCAAATACCGCCAACACGCCGTGCGGGCGATGACGCAGCGTCGCGGCGCCGTCCGGCATTGGCGTGCTCTGCTCGCCCGTGCGGTTGTGGTACGACTTCACTGAAATCGCCACTTTGTTGATCATCGCGGTCACTTCCGTGGCGGATTCCCAGCGCGGTTTCCCGGTTTCGCGGGCGATGGTTTCCGTCAGTTGCTCTTTATGGGCTTCCAGCAGCGCCGCATAGCGTTCGGCCACCGCCTGACGGGCGGCGAAGGATTGCTTCGCCCAGGCCGGGAAGGCGGCGCGGGCGGCGCTGACCGCCTGCGCAACCTGCTCGAGATCGGCATCATTGCCGTGCCAGACGGCCTCATGCGTCACCGGGTTGCTTTTGTTGCGCGCCTGTCCGCGGCCTGTTACCCAGTCGCCGTTAATCCATAAGCTCATACTTTTTTCTCCTCCGGGCAAAGACGGACCAGCCGTACGCGGTCGCCTGCATGGCAATTCAGGGCATCAAGCTGCTGCGCGCTCAGCAGCAGTTTATCGGTGAGCGGGTCGGCCTGCACCAGCATCGCGCGGTAGTGTTGATACTGTTCGTTGGCGACCAGGCAGGTCGGCAGGTCACCCGGCGCGGGCTGGCCTTCCGCCACCTCCACCAGACGACTTTTCCGGATGGCGCGGATCCTGTCGATGTCACACTCAAGCGTCGGGCCGCCGTCGAAAATATCGACATAGTTACGGTAGCGGAACCCCTCTTTTTCCAGCACCGCGCGCGCTGGCGCGGTTTGCGGGTGCACCTGGCCGATGACCGCGCGCGCTTCTTCCGACAGAAAATCGGTGTAAATCGGGTGTTTGGGCATCAGTTCGGCGATAAACGCTTTCTGCCCGGTGCCGCACAGGTAGTCGGCGCGGGTAAACGGCATGGAGAAAAAGCGCTGACCAAGGCTTTCCCAGAACGGCGAGTAGCCGTGCTCATCAATCACGCCGCGCATTTCCGCCACCACCTTCTCATTAAAGCGGTCGCGGAAGGCGGCCATAAACATAAAGCGCGATTTCGACAGCAGATAACCGTTGCCCTCTTTGCGCCAGGCCGGGTCGAGAAACAGCGTGCACAGCTCGCTGCTGCCGGTGTGATCGTGGGTGAGGAACAGCGTCGGCAGCGCGTTGTAGACGTTCAGCTCTTTTGACGCGTGCACCATCGTGCCCACCCGGTAGTTGTACCAGGGGTCATTCAGCCCGACCGCCACTTCAATGGCGCAGATCCCCGCCACGCTGCCGCTGGCGGTATCCTCCAGCACAAACACATACCCCTGGTCGCCTTTTGGCAGCACGCCTTCCCAGGTCTGTATCGAGCGCTCAATACGCGCCGACAGCGTGGTTTCATCCGCAGGCAGCGAGGTCAGACCGCCGCCGGTTTTCCCTGCAAGTGCCATCAGGCCGGGCAAATCCTCGCGTCCGACCGGGCGGATCACCATCATGATGGCACCCCGGAGAGGAACTGTTCGCAGGCTTTCTCAAAGCGGTCAAGACCGGTCTTGACCTCTTCTTCGCTGATAATCAGCGCCGGGGCAAAGCGCACCACGTTGGCGCCCGCGATCAGCACCATCAGACCGTGTTCCGCCGCCAGCTGGCTTATCTGCTTCGCTTTACCGGCATACGCAGGTTTCAGCACGCAGCCGATCAGCAGCCCCATACCGCGCACTTCATCAAACAGCGGCAGGCGTGCGTTGATGGCGCTCAGGCGTTCGGTGAACCACTGGTGGCGCTGTTTGACGCCGTTCAGCACGTCATGGGTATTAATAATAGAGAACACCGCGCCCGCGACGGCAGACGCCAGCGGGTTGCCGCCGTAGGTGGTGCCGTGGGTGCCCACCACCATGACGCTGGCGAATTTTGCGGTGGTCAGCATGGCGCCGATCGGGAAGCCGCCGCCCAGCGCTTTCGCGGTGGAGAGCACATCCGGCGTCACGCCGTAGTGCATATAGGCATATAGCTCACCGGTACGGCCAACGCCGGTCTGCACTTCGTCAAAAATCAGCACCGCGTTGTGGCGGTCGCACAGTTCGCGCAGCGCCTTGAGGAACGCTGGCGTCGCCGGTACCACGCCGCCTTCGCCCTGCATCGGCTCGACGATGACCGCACAGGTATCGTCGTTGATCAATGCGCGCGCGGAGTCGATATCGTTGTACACCGCGTGCTGGATTTGCGGCGGCAGCGGCGCGAAATCCTGCGAGTAGGCAGGCTGGCCGCCCGCGCTGACGGTGAACAGCGTACGACCATGGAAGGCGTTCTTAAACGCCACGATACCGCTTTTATGGGCGCCGAACTTATCGTGGGCGTATTTACGCGCCAGCTTCAGCGCCGCTTCGTTCGCTTCCGCGCCGGAGTTACAAAAAAACACTTTCTCGGCGAAGGTGGCGTCAATCAGTTGCTTCGCCAGACGCAGCACCGGCTCGTTGGTGTAGCCGTTGCCGGTGTGCCAGAACTTGCCCGCCTGCTCGGTCAGGGCTTTAATCATCGCCGGGTGCGCATGGCCCAGCGCATTCACCGCGATACCGCCGGCAAAATCGATGTACTCTTTACCCTGCTGGTCCCACAGACGGGAGCCTTCGCCACGTACCGGAATAAACGCCGCCGGAGCGTAAACCGGCATCATCCAATCATCAAAATTTCCACGCGTTACTGACTGATTCATAGCAACCTCTTCCGGTAAACATAAAGTTATTGTTGTGTTAATAAAAATGAGTGTTTGTGCTGTAAATGTATATTGCAGACATCGTGCCAGCCAGCGACAAAAGTGCATAAACGCGGGGGTGAAACTTAATATCAATAACTTACGATTTAACGATATTCATATTTAATGCATATAAAGTGAATAAAAGGGGGGCGACCGGCCATTAGCAGCACTAATATCCGCAACGTTATGCATTAGTAAAACTTAATTTATGAAGTGTGATCGTCTGCGAGATTTATCGTAAATCGGCGCACCAAAAAGGAGCGGAATGCGCCAAAAAAGGGCATTTTACCGGGCGTTTGTCATGGGTAATGCCCTGCACTACGCTCAATCTGTGACCACTTCGAGGTAGCCCGATTCGGTATATCTGTGGATTAGTTGCGATGAGATTGTCGCGGTGCTTGCCAACGCTATAGCGACCGGAACGACCTACCGGCTGATGTTACAGGTGCGGCCGGTACACCCGACGGTGACGATTTTTTGCCTACGATAGTGGAGAGGTTGAGGGGATACGTTGGGAGGTATTATTTTGAGGCGAGTTGATTAGGGATGGCGGCTTTTGCCAGAACCGGACATTAATAACATCGCAGTGTGTTAATCAACAGGGAGCAGGTCACAATCGCAACTGAAGGGGACAACTACAGTACGTTTCCCTGCTCTGTGAACCATTCAAAAAATAAAAAGCACTCAGTAAGTATCATAAAAAATCTGTATTGGACAAAGATGATGTCACTTGCTTACATGTTACACATATGTAACTAATTATCTGGAAACCTACATGTTCTCCATCAAAACAGACGATCTCTCCCACCCAGCGGTGCAAGCGTTAGTGGCTTACCATATTTCCGGCATGCTAGAACAGTCCCCACCAGAAAGCGTCCATGCTTTGGGTGTGCAAAAATTACGTGACCCGGCAGTAACCTTTTGGTCGGTATGGGAAGGGGAGCAACTTGCTGGAATCGGTGCGCTGAAAATGCTGGATGATAAGCATGGCGAACTGAAATCAATGCGTACCGCGACGGAGTTTTTACGCCGCGGTGTAGCAAATCAGTTTTTACAATATATCGTGCAAGTTGCGCGTGCCAGAGGGGTGTTGCGCCTGAGTTTAGAAACCGGGACACAGCCAGGATTTGCTGCCTGCCATCAACTTTATGCCAAGCACGGTTTTGTTGACTGCGGGCCATTTGCGGGTTATTCGCTTGATCCAAACAGTCGTTTTATGACGTTGGTTTTATGCGAAAAGGATGTTGCATGACAATCTGAAAAAATTTGTCACGCAGACTATTGTGCAATTGAGGGGCGGAGTTTGGTCTGTTTACGAACCTCGTAGTTGCCATATTAGTACCATCTATTTTCAAGGGCCAACTCGTGAAGATTTGGAATATTAGGGCCGAATCTGACAGCGTTAAAGTCGAGCGGACCGTTAGCAAGTCGGAGCGGGATATTTCGGAGGCTCTTACGGACAAATGAAAAACATGATCACTTGTAAACTCAAGCGGGATTTCAACGTTAAAGCAATATCTTCTCCAGGAGAACCCCAGATGTTTACTCATATGCGTATTGCCAAACCCGTCACCAATCTCGAAAGGTCTTTTCTGATGTACAGTCAGGGGTGGGTCTGCAAAAAATTGCTGAATTCAACGATCATGACGGTTTCAATGGAATAATGTTAGGGCGGGGAGACTCAGACTGGCACATAGAATTCACCTTTTGCCATAACCATCCCGTTCAACCTTTGCACACGGAGGAGGATTTACTTGTTCTTTATTACTCGGATGAAAATGAATGGATGCATGCCTGCGAAAGAATGATCGACGCTGGTTTTAGAATGACAACGTCATTCAACCCTTACTGGGACGTGAACGGAAGGACATTTGTTGACCTCGACGGATATAGGGTGGTTATCCAAAACAAGGTGTGGACATAACCCCAATAAATATTGCAATGCTGCCACCGTCTTGCTGCAAGCTAAACATCCGCTCCTCGCTCTTACCGGACGAGCAGCCCCCACAAAAGTCCAAATCCGGCCTTGCCCCCTTCTTCCAACCGCAGTACCCTCACGCCGCACCTGCAAAATCAGGTGTCGGGATTAGCCTCCTGGATGTTACCCTTACTGGCGACACAATGGCGCGTCTGCGCCTTTTTTGTGTCGTGCGCACGGCTACACCTCAATGGTGGGCCGGGCGGGGGCGTCGCAAGACGCGCCGGTGTCCAGTAAGGCCGGTAAGGCTAACCCCGCCCAGTCCGCCACCCGTGAGATTAGCCTCTCCGGTGGCGGTTCAAAAAAACACTTACTGGAGACTGCCGCTATGGCTACATTTCTCGATCCTAACAACGATCTACTGACCATCCCCTTCAGCGCCACAACGGATTTTACCGACCTGGCCGATTGCTGCGACCGCTTTGCGGAAACCCTGATTGAATGCCGCGATCCGACGCAGAAAATGGCGCTGCTGGGCCGTATCAGCGCCTGTCTTGCCCTGCTCCGCCCGACGCTGGGCGAGCCTATCCCGTCGCACCTGATTGGCCGCTTTACCGTCAACGAACTGCCAGATGTGGCGCAGCGCTTTGAGCCTGATGCCGACGTGCTGTGCGACTACTGCCAGTCGCTGACGCAGTTGCTGTGCGGGCAGTCGCTGCCGCCGGAGGCCGAGCGCACGCTGACGGGCCTGCTGTGTGAACTGGTGTGGCTGTTTGCGGCGGATTTGAAAGCCCCGCGCTGGGTGACCACACACTAAAATAAATACGCCCCAGTTATCAGGCTGGGGCGGCGTCATTGCGGGTCCGGTTTACCTATTTCACCGTAGGCCGTTGGTTCCATGCATCTGTATACTGGATATTTCCATCCACACGGTCTGGACGTTAACCTCACTGCGCCCTTCCTGACTCTTTGCAGCTATTTTACAGTAGCCCCCTAAAATTGGTGGGATGATGAACCCACAAGTCCCCCCTCTCTGATTTACATGCCATAATGCCCTGATTCATTGGTGTGTATTGGTACTTTTTGGAAACTCACAAACGGACCTGGACATGACCAAAATCTTGATGCTGGTAGTAATGGTAGCAACCATTGCTGGTTGCGCTCCGCTTACCCCAAAAGATTGCCAGAAAAAGAGTGCCCTCGATTCGTGTTCTTATAACCGCTCAGGCAAAGTAACCGATACAGACATCTATGGGGAACAAGCATCAGGCATAAAAAAAGCACTAGATGCAGCACTTTCCGAGCCCCACGCCTGGAATGGTAAAAGATGTAATGTGCATCTGGATTTCAAAATGGATGGCACCTTGCAGAATTTCATCATTAAGCATGGAGACAAGGATTATTGTCGGGCACTAACTGAAGCCTCCAAACGCGCAAATTTTCCAGCATTTACTGATCAGCATGTTTACGACGTTATGGGTTCTGCCCGATGGGATATGCATGGACAACCATGAAAAAAATCTACTTTGGCTGTCAGGTTTGTGCCAGGAGCGGACGTTGCTGATCCTTAGGTGAAATTGTGAATCAAAGAAGATCGCATACCGCAAAACATCGATTGGCTACATATTCGCAGAAATGCAGCCATTCGGAGTTTTTTTCCTCTTGCAGAACTATCAGTACCTTACCTTAA
>NZ_JAFAGS010000086.1 GCF_019237635.1 Pluralibacter sp. | reverse complement strand
TCGATATCCGTCATCGGTGCTTATTATCCCGATTGGTTATTTTGCATCATTGCGGGTGTCATCGTGACCTTGATCGCCCGGCGATTCATTTTAAAAAGACATGTGCAGCCGGGTTTTCCCGCGCTTGTCTATACCAGCCTATTTGCCCTCTTCTCCATGCTGTGTTGGCTGGTCTTTTTTTAATTCATGTTGAGATGCGCCCATGGAAAGTTCTCTGAAGAAAAAAAACGCTAAAAAGATACCCGCTCTGATTCTGATTGTGCTGACGTTGATGGTTCTGGCTTTCGTTATCTGGCGAGTTCATCACTCCCCATCGACTGATGATGCTTATGTTGCTGCTGATACCATTGACGTCGTCCCCGAGGTTAATGGCCGCATTGTCGAGTTGGCGGTAAAAGATAATCAACTGGTCAGGCAGGGCGATCTGCTCTTTCGCATCGATCCCCGCCAGTATGAGGCTAACCTGGCAAAAGCGGAAGCCGCGCTCGCGGCGCTTGATAAACAGATTATGCTGACGCAGCGCAGCGTCGATGCGCAGAAATTTGGCGCTGACTCCGTCCAGGCGGCAGTGGAAAAAGCACGAGCCGCTGCGAAACAGGCAATGGATACGCTCCGTCGCACTGAGCCTTTATTGTCTGAAGGTTTTGTTTCTGCTGAAGATGTCGATCGCGCCAGAACGGCGCAACGCGCTGCCGCAGCCGATCTTAACGCCGTTTTATTGCAGGCGCAGCAGGCCGCCAGCGCCGTCAGTGGGGTAGATGCGCTTGTTGCCCAGCGTGTGGTCATACAATCGGATATCGCCCTGACCAAACTGTATCTGGACATGGCTACCGTTCGCGCGCCTTTTGATGGCCGCGTTGTGTCGTTGAAAACCTCTGTTGGTCAGTTTGCTTCCGCGATGAAGCCTGTTTTCACGCTGATCGACACTCGCCACTGGTATGTCATCGCCAATTTCCGCGAAACGGATTTGAAGAATATTCACCCGGGAACTTCTGCAACAATTCACCTGATGAGCGATACCAGTAAAACGTTTCAGGGGAAAGTGGATTCGATCGGATATGGGGTACTGCCTGATGATGGCGGTATTGTCCTCGGAGGATTACCGCACGTTTCTCGTTCAATCAACTGGGTTCGTGTCGCGCAGCGTTTTCCTGTGAAAATTGCGGTGGATAAACCAGATGCAGACATGTTTCGCATCGGTGCTTCGGCCGTTGCCACCCTCGAGCCACAACAATGAGTATTCACAACCTCCTGCCTTTATCGATGGTCAGGCTGCTGGCGTTTTTTCATGAGGAACTAAGCGAAAGGCGTCCTGGCAGAGTGCACCAGACGGTTCTGCTGTGGGCTAATTGCCTGATAGTTGTGTTGATTTCAATGACGTTCGAGATCCCGTTTCTGGCAATATCATTAGCAGTATTGTTTTATGGTATCCAGTCTAACGCGTTTTATACCAAATTTGTGGCGATTCTGTTTGTCGGCGCTACGGTGCTTGAAGTGGGCAGTATGTTCCTGATTTACAAATGGACATATAGCTATCCTTTGATGCGCATGATTATTGCCAGCATCGTTGTTTTGGCCAGTATGTTTTTGATGCGTACGCATCGGCTAGGATTGGTCTTTTTCGCCGTTGCGATTATTGCGGTTTATGGCCAATCGTTTCCAGGAATGCTCGACTATCCGGATGTGGCTCTGCGCTTAACGCTATGGTGCATCGTTGTTGGGCTTTACCCCACCTTGCTGATGGTGCTGACCGGGGTTGTGTGGTTTCCCAGCCGGGCGGCGCATCAGATGCGCCATGCATTATGCGCATGTCTGGGTGATGTCGTCTGCCGCCTGACTTTCTCTTCGAAGCCGTTGCCTGAAAACAAAATCGAAAAGGAAGTGCTGGCGCTGCAAAAGCTCAACCTCTTTTGTATGGCTGATGACGCGCAGTGGCGGGAAAGAAGCGCCTGGTGGCAGACCTGTGTCGCGACGGTGACATATCTGTATTCCGCGCTGAACCGCTTCGATGTCGCTTCGTTACCCGGCGATCAGCGGATTGATGGTTTTTTACAAAAATTACGAAATGAAATCAGCGCATTACAGGAGGCGATTGCTTGTGGAACCCCGTGGCAAAGTGACTGGTCCCTGAACGCTGAGGACATTGTCGTTGCTCGTGAAGCTGGCTTACACCATCTTTGTGCGGCGCTGTTAGCGCTTGGCCAGATGGACCCCGATACACCGCCAGCCCCAGTGACGAAACCGCCGTCAATGGCTGTAGACGCGTTTACTAACCCTAATTATGTGCGTTATGCCCTGAAAACATTGCTGGCATGCATGGTTTGTTATGTTTTCTATTCCGGCGCTGACTGGGAAGGCATTCATACCTGTATGCTGACCTGCATTATCGTCGCGAATCCCAGCATTGGCTCCTCCTATCAAAAGATGGCGTTACGTTTTGGCGGTGCGTTGTGTGGCGCCATTTTAGCGTTGCTGCTGACCGTATTTGTGATCCCCTGGCTGGATAACATTGTTGAATTGCTGTGCGTGCTGGCACCTGTCTTTCTTCTGGCCGCATGGATTGCGACCGGCTCGGAACGATCTTCCTATATTGGCACCCAGATGATTGTCACCTTTGGTCTTGCAACCCTGGAGAATGTGTTTGGTCCGGTCTATGACCTGGTTGAAATTCGCGATCGCGCTATGGGTATCCTGATCGGCACGGTCGTTTCGGCGGTGATCTTCACCTTTATCTGGCCGGAAAGCGAAGCGGGGGGATTGCCGCAAAAACTGGCTGGGACATTCAAGGCGCTTGCCCAACTTCTCCGGGTACCACGCCAGCAAGATGCAACAACGCAGCGCAGTTATTTGCAGCTACGTATCGGTTTTATGGCGGCAATCCATAGCTGTGAAGAGATGTGCGGTCGTGTGGCGCTGGAGCGCCATCTTCCTGTGGATGAGCGTGTCAGGCTGATAAGCCGTGGTCGGCAGGTTATTCGCCAGGGACGAGAGATCCTTGATACCTGGGATGCCAGTTGGAATCTGTCCGGAGTCCTGGAAGGTGAAGAGCACAACGCACGCGCGGCACGCTTTGCCGATGCGCTCGAAAAATATGCGGGCAGTCTGGCAACCGGCAGCGGATCGCCCGTGACGTTCGCGCTCTCATCAGGCACTCAGCAACGCATACCGGAGTTAGACACGCTGGAACAACGCCTCATGCAGCAGTTGTCCTGTTTACCAGACTGGCGCCGCCAGGCGCAGTTATCCGCCGATCAACAGGAGCAAGGAGCCACTCAATGATGAACAGTCACCTTCCCCGATTATTACTTTGCGGCATTCTCAGCAGTACTGCGGCGCTCTCTGGCTGTGCGTTGATACGCAAAGATTCTGCTGCACACCAACAGATCAAACCCGAGCAGATCAAGTTAGCTGATGATATTCATCTGGCAAGTCAGGGATGGCCGCAGGCGCAGTGGTGGCGACAGCTTAACGATCCGCAGTTGACCAATCTTATCAGTCAGGCGCTTTCAGGCTCACATACGCTTGCCGAAGCGAAACTGCGGGAAGAGAAGGCGCAGTCGCAGGCCGATATGCTGGAGGCGGGATCGCAACTCCAGATGGCGGCGCTGGGTATGCTCAACCGCCAGCGTGTCTCAGCGAATGGTTTTTTAAGCCCATATGCTCTGGATGCGCCGAAGCTCGGCATGGACGGCCCTTACTATACTGAAGCGACAATAGGGTTGTTTGCGGGGTTGGATCTGGATCTTTGGGGAGTGCATCGTTCGGCTGTGGCGGCGGCTATTGGCGCGCAAAATGCTGCATTGGCCGAGACCGCTGCTGTGGAACTCTCTCTCAGTACCGGCGTTGCGCAGCTTTATTACAGCATGCAGGCGAGCTACCAGATGCTTGATTTGCTACAGCAAACCCGCGAGGTTATCGATTTTGCAGTGAAAGCGCATTTGAGCAAGGTCTCTCATGGGCTGGAGGCAAAAGTGCCTTATCATGCTGTCAGGGCGCAGAGGCTGGCTGTTGATAAACAGAGAGTGGCAGTAGAAGGGCAAATCAAAGAGACGCGAGAATCGTTACGGGCGTTAATCGGTGCCGGAGAGCGTAATATGCCGGAGATTAAACCGGTTTCTCTGCCGCAAATACAAACAGGTCTCCCGGCGACGCTGTCTTATGAATTACTCGCCAGACGTCCGGATTTACAAGCTATGCGCTGGTATGTGCAAGCATCTCTCAGCCAGGTGGATGCGGCTCGCGCGCTTTTCTATCCGAGCTTTGATATCAAAGCGTTCTTCGGTCTGGATTCGATCCACCTTGATCAACTGTTTAAAAGCACCAGTAAGCAGATTAACTTCATACCCGGACTGCGGCTGCCGCTGTTTGATGGCGGAAGGCTGAACGCCAACTTACAGGGGGCCCGCGCGACCAGCAACATGATGATTGAACGCTACAATCAGTCTGTGCTTGATGCGGTTCGCGATGTGGCGATCAATGGCACACGTTTACAAACGTTGAACGATGAGCGCGCTTTGCAACTGGAGCGGGTTGACGCCATGCGTTATACCCAGGCATCTGCACAGGCGGCCTGGACGCGGGGTTTAGGAAGCCGTTTGCAGGCAACTGAAGCACAACTACCGGTGCTGGCAGAGGAGATGTCGCTGCTGATACTGGATTCCCGACGGGTTATTCAAAATATTCAACTGATCAAGGCGCTGGGCGGCGGCTATCAGGCCCCGGCTGCTGACAATAAATAATGACTATGCCGCGTGATGATTATCACGCGGTTTTGCTGTTGCCGTAATACTTACCCCTCAGTATTTTTTATTCGCATTGTTACGTTTCCCTCGTGAGTCCTTTTTAGACACACATCTGGCGCTAATTTTCTTAGTGAGCTACTTCACCTTTTAAATCACCTTGCCGAATTTTGTTATTTACTCCGACAAAAAATTGTCACGATGAGGACAGTCTCAGCGGAGGTGTCAGGCAATGGATAAAGAACGCATCATTCAGGAATTCGTGCCGGGAAAACAGGTCACGCTGGCGCATCTTATTGCGCATCCCGGAGGGGAGCTGGCCAAAAAAATTGGCGTTCCGGATGCGGGAGCTATCGGCATTATGACGCTGACGCCAGGGGAAACCGCGATGATTGCCGGGGATCTGGCTATGAAGGCCGCCGATGTACATATCGGTTTTCTCGACAGATTCAGCGGCGCGCTGGTGATTTACGGCTCCGTCGGCGCCGTGGAAGAGGCGTTATTACAGACGGTCAGCGGGCTGGGGCGGTTATTAAATTTCACCCTCTGTGAGTTAACGAAAAGTTAATTGGAGGAGACGATGAAGCGTATTGCCTTTGTCGGCGCCGTCGGTGCAGGAAAAACAACGCTTTTTAATGCATTGCAGGGGAATTACTCCCTCGCCAGAAAAACCCAGGCCGTGGAATTTAATGATGGCGGCGATATTGATACTCCTGGGGAATATTTCAGCCATCCTCGCTGGTATCACGCCTTAATTACCACGCTGCAGGATGTGGATACGCTGATTTATGTCCATGCGGCTAATGACCTGGAAAGTCGCTTACCTGCCGGGCTGCTGGATATCGGTTCCAGTAAACGACAACTCGCGGCGATCAGCAAAACGGATATGCCGGATGCCTCAGTTGCCGCCGTGCGACAGTTGCTTCGCGGGATGGGGTTTGAGGAGCCGATTTTTGCGCTCAATAGCCAGGACCCGCAGAGCGTACAGCAGCTGGCGGATTATCTGGCAGCACTTAGCGAACAGGAGGAAGGGGCAGGTGAAGAAACTCATTACAGCTAACGATATTCGTGCGGCCCACGCACGCGGCGAACAGGAGATGTCGGTGGTTCTGCGCGCCAGCATCATTACCCCGGAGGCGCGCGAGGTCGCAGACCTGCTGGGGTTCACTATTGCCGAATGCGAGGAATCGACCCCGGCGACCGCGCCAGTGGAAGAGGCCAAAACCGAAAGCCAGCGTATCCGCGAAACCATCATCGCGCAACTGCCGGAAGGGCAGTTTACCGAAAGCCTGGTGGCGCAGTTGATGGACAAAGTGATACAGGAGAAAAAGTCGCTTGAACAGGGCGGTATGCAGGCGAGTTTTAAATCGGTCACCGGTAAAGGCGGCGTGAAGGTGATTGACGGCAGTAGCGTCAGGTTTGGTCGTTTTGACGGCGCACAACCGCACTGCGTCGGCTTAACGGATCTGGTCACCGGGCAGGACGGCAGCAGCATGGCCGCCGGGTTTATGCAGTGGGACAACGCGTTTTTCCCGTGGACGCTGAACTATGACGAAATCGACATGGTGCTCGACGGCGAGTTGCACGTGCGGCATGAAGGCGAAACCCTGATCGCCAAAGCCGGGGATGTGATGTTTATCCCTAAAGGTTCCAGCATTGAATTTGGCACGCCATCGACCGTGCGCTTTCTGTACGTGGCCTGGCCTGCAAACTGGCAATCTTTATGAAAGATTTCATCACCGAAGCCTGGCTCAGAGCGAATCACACGCTTAGCGAGGGCGCGGAGATCCATCTTCCGGCGGATAGCCGCCTGACGCCTTCGGCCCGGGAGCTGCTGGAAAGCCGTCACTTGCGCATCAAGTTTTTGGATGAACACGGAAGCCTGTTTGTTGATGACGAACAGCAACAACCGCAGCCGGTGCACGGTTTGACCAGCAGCGATACGCATCCTAAAGCCTGCTGCGAGCTGTGTCGTCAGACGGTCGCGAAAAAACCTGACGCCCTGACCCATCTGACCGCCGACAAAATGGTCGCCAAAAGCGACCCGCGGCTGGGGTTTCGCGCCGGGCTCGACAGCACCATCGCCCTGGCGGTGTGGCTGCAAATCGAACTCGGGGAACCGTGGCAACCGTGGCTTGCGGATATCCGCTCTCGTCTGGGCAACATTATGCGCGCCGACGCCATGGAAGAGTCGCTGGTGGCGCAGTCCATCGCCGGGCTTAATGAAGACGCGCTGCATCGGTTGTCCCACCAACCGCTGCGCTACCTTGACCACGATCATCTGGTACCGGAAGCCAGCCACGGCCGCGATGCCGCGCTGCTTAACCTGCTGCGTACCAAAGTGCGTGAGACGGAAATCCTTGCCGCGCAGGTGTTTATTTCCCGCCATTTCGACGTGCAGCGTCCGGACATTTTACAGGCGCTGAACCGCCTTTCGAGTGCGGTCTACGTGATGATGATTCTAAGCGTCACGACGCATCCGCTTAGCGTCAGCCAGATTCAGCAGCGGCTTGGAGGGGAGCAATGATCGTTGAACGCGCCCGTGAACTGGCCTTACGCGCACCCGCCAGAGTGGTTTTTCCTGATGCGCTGGATGCTCGCGTGCTGAAAGCGGCGCACTACCTGCAACAACAGGGGCTGGCGCGTCCCATTCTGGTCGCCAGCCCGTTTGCGCTGCGACAGTTTGCCCTCAGCCGCCGCGTGGCGATGGACGGCATTCAGGTCATCGACCCGCGCAGCAACCTGCCGCTGCGTGAGGCGTTTGCCGGACGCTGGCGCGCGCGCGCCGGAGAAAAAACGCCGCCGGATGCCGTTGAGAAACTAAACGACCCGTTGATGTTCGCCGCGGCGATGGTGAGCGCCGGTCAGGCGGACGTGTGCATTGCCGGCAACCTCTCCTCAACGGCCAACGTGCTGCGTGCCGGGCTACGCATTATCGGCCTGCAGCCGGGGTGCAAAACGCTGTCGTCGATTTTCCTGATGCTGCCGCAGTACGCCGGAACGGCGTTAGGGTTTGCTGATTGCAGCGTGGTGCCGCAGCCG
>NZ_JAFAGS010000179.1 GCF_019237635.1 Pluralibacter sp. | reverse complement strand
CATTGCCGGGATGGTCGCCTCCCAGTGCGGCATACCGCTGTTCGCGCCGTTTGAGGGCAACGCGTCGGCCTCCGTCTCCAGCTTCTTCCCGCAAAACGTCTGCCTTGGCGATATCCTGAAGAACTCCGGCTATGAAAACTACTTTATTCAGGGCGCAAACCTGCGCTTTGCCGGGAAAGACGTCTTTTTGCAGTCTCACGGTTTCGACCACCTCTACGGCGCCGAAGAGCTGAAAACCGTGGTGGCCGACCCGGCCTACCGCAACGACTGGGGTTTCTATGACGACACCGTACTGGATGAAGCGTGGAAAAAGTTTGAGGCGCTGTCGGCGTCCGGCAAGCGCTTCTCACTGTTTACCCTGACCGTCGACACCCACCATCCGGACGGTTTTATCTCCCGTACCTGCCAGCGTAAAAAGTACGATATCGGCGGCAAAGCCAACCAGTCGTTCAGCGCGGTGAGCTGCAGCCAGGAGAACATTGCGGCGTTTATTGCGAAGATAGAAGCCTCGCCGTACTTCAAAAGCACGGTGATAGTGGTCTCCTCCGATCATCTGGCGATGAAAAACACCGCCTGGGATTACCTGAACAAGCAGGATCGCAACAACCTGTTCTTTATCCTGCGCGGCGACCAGCCGCAGCAGGACGTGGTGGGCCTGAAACGCAACACCATGGATAACGGCGCCACGGTGCTGGACATTCTCGGCGGCGATAACTTTATCGGCCTCGGGCGCAGCAGCCTCTCCGGGCAGTCGCTGTCGGAAGTCTTCCTGAACATGAAAGAGAAAATACTGGCGTGGAAGCCGGATATCATCCGCCTGTGGAACTTCCCGAAAGCGATTAACGATTTCACCGTCGACAGCCAGAAGAACATGATGGCCTTCTCCGGTTCGAATTTCCGCCTGCCGTTGCTGCTGCGGGTTTCCGACAACCGCGTGGAGCCGCTGCCGGAAAGTGAATACTCCGCGCCGCTGCGCTTCCAGCTGGCCGATTTCGCGCCGCGCGATAACTTCGTCTGGGTCGACCGCTGCTACAAGATGGCGCAACTCTGGGCGCCGGAACTGGCGCTCTCCACCGACTGGTGCGTCTCTCAGGGCCAGCTCGGCGGCGTGCAGAAAGTTCAGCATATCGACAAAGCGCAGTGGAAAGGTAAAGCGGCGTTTAAAGACACGGTAATCGACATGACGCGCTACCAGGGCAACGTCGACCGCCTGAAAATTGTCGATAACGACATTCGCTATAAAGCCGACAGCTTTATTTTCAACGTGGCGGGCGCGCCGGAAGAGGTAAAACAGTTTAGCGGGATCTCTCGCCCGGAAAGCTGGGGCCGCTGGTCAAACGCGCAGCTTGCCGACGAGGTGAAAATTGAATACGCCGCGCCGCTGCCGGAAAAATTCGACCTGACGATCACCGCAAAAGCCTACGGACCCAACGCCAACCACCCGATACCGGTGCGCGTTGGCGACAGTGAGCAAACGCTCACTCTCAGCAACGAGGTCTCCACCACCACGCTGCATTTCGACAACCCGACGCGCAGCCATCTGCTGACCATCGCGCCGCCGGACCCGCAGTCCACCAATGAGGGGAATATTCTCGGCCACTCGCCCCGCAAGCTCGGCATCGGCATGGTGGAAATCAAGGTGGTGAACCGCGAAGGGTGATGCGCATTTCGTATTGCTGGATAGCCATCGTCGTGTAGCCCGCCCCGTGAAACAGCGGGGTGAAGGACTCGGGCACCGCCGCCGAGGTGCCCAGCGCCGGAAACTGCTGGCCCAACGCCCGCAGCATCTCGCGCGCTAACCCTCGCCCGCGCGCCCGCGGCTCAACCCACAGCAGTTGCAGCTGCGGCTTCGCCGTGATGCGGGAAATCACCGCGTACGCCTGGTGACCCAGCGTCCAGGCCTGGCACGGCAGCGTGCACAGCGAAAACGGGTCCAGCACCCACGGCAGGCTGCCGTCGATCTCCGCCGCGGCCCGGCGCACCAGCGCCAGCACGTCCGTCTCCTGCAAAATCCCCTCCGGCACGAACTGCGGCGCGCTAACGTAGCCGCAAAGTCCCCGCCGAACCTCAAACCCCAGCGACTGATACAGCGCCACGCCCGCCGGATTCTGGCGGATCACCTCAAGCCACATCTGCCGTACGCCTTTTTCCCGCAGCGAGGCCAGCAGCGCCGACATCATGCGCTTGCCCACCCCCTTGCCGCGATGGCGGGGATGCACGGCAAACGCCGCCAGTCGGGCATCATGGCCGCGCCGGGCGACAATGGCGATCGCCGCAGGCGTATCGCTCTCCAGCCAGATGCAGGAGTCGACCAGGCTCATCCCCTCCGCCGTAAAGCGCTGCACGAAGACATCCACCACCGGCGCGAACGGTACGATATAGTCGGTAAAACAGTCCCCCAGGACAGAGGTGAGCTGCTCGCCGCTAAAGTGAGTCGCCGGAACGGCAATAAATTGCATACGCATCTCCCAGGGTCGCTGTTAAGCGAAAACGGTGAAGAATCAAACTATAGCGCTCATTCTCACGGTTCGCCCAACGTCGGACGCGGGTATTGCGGCAGAAACTTGCAGAAGAGGCGGCGCATGGCCTGGCGCGAGAATCGCGCTGCGCCATGCGCCTGATGCTTAACCGGCCAGCCGGTTAAAACGTTTCCCAGTTGTCCCCGGCGTCGGTCGACGCGGCTTTACGCAGGGCGGCAGGTTTGTGCTCATGATGTTCAACGGCACGTGCGCGCTGGGCGGATGCCTGCGCGTGCTGAATGCGGAAAACAGCCACCGCCTGGGTCAGACGGCTGGCCTGTTCTTCCAGCGCGGCGGCGGCAGCGGCGGACTCCTCCACCAGCGAGGCGTTCTGCTGGGTCACGCGGTCCATTTCGGCCACCGCCAGACCGACCTGGTCGATACCGCGGCTCTGCTCATCAGAAGCCGACGCAATCTCGCCCATGATATCGGTCACGCGAGTCACCGCGTTGACTATCTCATCCATGGTCTCACCCGCGCTTTCCACCAGAGTAGACCCTACGTCCACGCGGCTGACGGAGTCTTCGATCAGGCTCTTAATCTCGCGCGCCGCCTGGGCGCTGCGCTGCGCAAGGTTGCGAACCTCACCGGCAACCACCGCAAAACCGCGACCCTGCTCACCCGCACGGGCCGCTTCCACGGCGGCGTTCAGCGCCAGGATGTTGGTCTGGAAGGCAATGCCGTCAATCACGCTGATAATATCGGCGATTTTCTGCGAACTGGAGGAGATGTCGCGCATCGTCTGCACCACATTATCCACCACTTTACCGCCTTTCTGCGCAGTTTCAGACGCGCTCAGCGCCAGATGGCTCGCCTGGCGGGCGTTCTCGGCGTTCTGCTTCACTGTGGCCGTCAGCTGTTCCATGCTGGCTGCCGTCTCTTCCAGCGACGCCGCCTGCTGCTCGGTACGGGAGGAGAGATCGTTGTTGCCCATCGCGATTTCGCTGGCGCCGCTGTAGATAGCGTCCGCGCCGTTACGCACTTCGCCCACCGTGCGCATCAGCTCGCTCTGCATATGACGCAGCGAATCGGCCAGTTGGCCCATTTCGTTGCTGCCCTGCACGTCGATCGGTTTCACCAGGTCGCCGCCAGCGATGTGGCGAATGCTGTCGATAAGGCGAGTCATCGGGTGGATAAGCGTTTTGTGAATCCCCATCCAGACAACCACGATAACCACCAGCACCGCGATCATCACGCCGATCAGCACCCAAATCGCCTGGTTGTAGGAGCTGTTGTTATCCGTCACCGCCAGCTCGTACAGGCGGTCGTTCTGCCCGAGGTAGTTCACATAGGCTTTTTCGAAACCGTCCTGATAGCTCTGGGTCGGTTGGTCGAAGAAGTCGTTGATTTTGCCTGCGCCCAGCAGTTGAATCAGTTCGGCCAGCGCGCCGTGGTAAATATCGTAATTACGTTTGATTTCAAGGGATGCCGCGTCATCCTGGCGCAGATCGCGCGGCAGCGATTCGTACTCCGCCCAGCGTTTTTCCGCATCATTAAGGGATTTGGTGGCGATTTGCATCAGTTCGTTCACCGTTGCCCCGCTGCCGATGTGGTTCTGATCCATCATGTAACGGATCCCGGCGCGGTTCAGGGTGTTACGGGTCTGCAGCAGCGCAACCCAGCTGCCGTTCAGCGTGGACTGCTGCTGGCGGATGGTCTGCAAAACGGTGAAGTTTTCTTTGTCATGCTTGAGAGAGTTAAAGAACATCCCTCCTGATGTCAGTTGCAAAAGGCCAAATAACACAAGAACCAGCACGAGGCTGGTGACAATTTTAATTCGGTTTAGCATGTTGTTTTTTTCCAATGGTGAGTTATCGGGGTTTTCGGCCAAAAAAGCGAAAACTTTAGCCAGTAATCACCTTGCTGCTGGAAAAACACGCAATGAATACGAACAAAAACGCCGCAAGCCATACCGTGATCATTATCACATTTATTGATTTGTCAGCCACTTAGCCAAACCGCTTACCCCGACAAACAACCACTCAGCGGCGCATACAACCACTCAGTCATTTTCCGCCCCATCCACGCGCGATGCTCTGGTAAAATCGCTCCTAACCTAAGCAATACCTCACGCAAAGCAACACAGACCTCACTATTCATCCTAAAAAAGCCAGGTTTTACTATGGATACGAAAAAATACCTTAAGCACATACCCTGGATGGCCCTCGGGGTCATCGGGGCATTCTGTTTGTCGGTTGTGGCACTCCGCCGGGGCGAGCACGTCAGCGCCCTGTGGATCGTCGTCGCTTCCGTTTCGGTTTATCTGGTGGCTTACCGCTACTACAGCCTTTATATCGCGCAGAAGGTCATGAAGCTTGACCCAACGCGCTCCACCCCGGCCGTCATCAACAACGACGGTCTGAACTACGTGCCGACCAACCGCTACGTGCTGTTCGGCCACCACTTTGCCGCCATCGCAGGCGCTGGCCCGCTGGTCGGCCCGGTGCTGGCCGCACAGATGGGCTACCTGCCAGGTACCCTGTGGCTGCTGGCGGGCGTCGTGCTGGCCGGTGCGGTGCAGGACTTTATGGTGCTGTTTATCTCCTCGCGCCGTAACGGTTCTTCGCTTGGCGAGATGGTCAAAGAAGAGATGGGCCGCGTACCGGGTTCTATCGCCCTGTTCGGCTGCTTCCTCATCATGATAATCATCCTCGCGGTACTGGCGCTTATCGTGGTGAAAGCGCTGGCGGAAAGCCCGTGGGGCGTGTTCACCGTCTGCTCGACCGTGCCGATTGCGCTGTTTATGGGTATCTACATGCGCTTCCTCCGCCCGGGCCGTGTGGGCGAAGTGTCGGTGATTGGTATTGTGCTGCTGGTCGCCTCCATCTACTTCGGCGGCGTTATCGCCCAGGACCCGTACTGGGGCCCGGCGCTGACCTTTAAAGACACCACCATCACCTTCGCGCTGATTGGCTATGCCTTTGTCTCCGCCCTGCTGCCGGTATGGCTGATTCTGGCGCCGCGCGACTACCTGGCGACGTTCCTGAAAATCGGCGTTATCGTCGGTCTGGCGCTCGGCATCGTGATCCTCAACCCGGATCTGAAAATGCCGGCGGTCACCCAGTACATCGACGGTACCGGTCCGCTGTGGAAAGGCGCGCTGTTCCCGTTCCTGTTTATTACCATCGCCTGTGGCGCCGTTTCCGGCTTCCACGCGCTGATCTCCTCCGGCACCACGCCGAAACTGCTGGCGAACGAAAACGACGCCCGCCTGATCGGCTACGGCGCGATGCTGATGGAGTCCTTCGTGGCGATTATGGCGCTGGTTGCGGCGTCCATCATCGAACCGGGTCTCTATTTCGCGATGAACACCCCGCCGGCCGGTCTTGGCATCACCATGCCTAACCTGCATGAGATGGGCGGTGAAAACGCGGCGATGATCATGGCGCAGTTGAAAGATGTGAGCACCCACGCGGCGGCGACCGTCAGCTCCTGGGGCTTTGTCATCTCCCCTGAGCAGATCATGCAGACGGCGAAAGACATCGGCGAACCATCAGTGCTGAACCGCGCAGGCGGAGCGCCAACGCTGGCGGTCGGTATCGCCCACGTGTTCCACAAGGTGCTGCCGATGGCCGACATGGGCTTCTGGTATCACTTCGGTATTCTGTTCGAAGCGCTGTTTATCCTGACCGCACTGGACGCCGGTACCCGCGCAGGCCGCTTTATGCTGCAGGACCTGCTCGGCAACTTCGTCCCGTTCCTGAAGAAAACCGACTCCCTGGTGGCGGGCATTCTGGGCACGGCAGGCTGTGTGGGCCTGTGGGGCTACCTGCTGTATCAGGGCGTGGTTGACCCGCTGGGCGGCGTGAAGAGCCTGTGGCCGCTGTTCGGTATCTCTAACCAGATGCTCGCAGCCGTCGCGCTGGTGCTCAGCACCGTAGTGCTGGTGAAGATGAAGCGCACCAAATACATCTGGGTAACCGTGGTTCCGGCCCTGTGGCTGCTGCTCTGCACCACCTGGGCGCTGGGTCTGAAGCTGTTCAGCAGCAACCCGCAGATGGAAGGCTTCTTCTTCATGGCTAACCAGTACAAAGAGAAGATTGCCGCAGGCGGCGCAGACCTCACCGCGCAGCAGGTTGCCAACATGAACCATATCGTGGTGAACAACTACACCAACGCGGGTCTGAGCATTCTGTTCCTGGTGGTGGTATACAGCATCATCTTCTACGGCATCAAAACCTGGATGAAGGTGCGTAACACCGACACCCGTACCGACAAAGAAACACCGTACGTACCGGTACCGGAAGGCGGCGTGAAGACCTCTTCACACCATTAAGTTAGCAATGTCACTGCAGGCCCGGTAAGCGTAGCGACACCGGGCTTTTTCTATCTGGAAAGCACAATGTTTGGTAACTTAGGCGAAGCAAAAAAATACCTCGGTCAGGCGGCAAAAATGCTGATTGGTATTCCGGATTACGACAACTATGTCGAGCACATGAAGACCAACCATCTGGATAAGCCGTACATGACCTACACCGAATTCTTCCGCGAGCGCCAGGAAGCGCGCTACGGCGGAAGTGGAGAAGGCGGCGTACGCTGCTGCTAAAGGAGAGATCATGACCCCGATTGCCGTTACCCTGCTGACCGGCTTTCTCGGCGCGGGAAAAACCACCCTGCTGCGCCATATTCTTAACGAACAGCACGGGTTTAAAATCGCCGTTATCGAAAACGAGTTTGGCGAAGTCTCTGTCGACGATCAGCTGATTGGCGACCGCGCCACGCAGATCAAAACCCTGACCAACGGCTGCATCTGCTGCACCCGTTCCACTGAGCTGGAAGACGCCCTGCTCGACCTGCTCGACAGCCGCGATCGCGGCGACATCGACTTTGACCGTCTGGTGATCGAATGCACCGGCATGGCCGACCCGGGACCGATTATTCAGACCTTTTTCTCCCACGACATTCTCTGCCAGCGCTATCTGCTGGACGGCGTGATTGCTCTGGTCGACGCGGTTCACGCCGACGAGCAGATGAGCCAGTTCACTATCGCCCAGTCGCAGGTGGGCTACGCTGACCGCATCCTGCTGACCAAAACCGACGTGGCGGGCAATAGCGAAAAACTGCACGAACGCCTGACGCGCATTAACTCACGCGCGCCGATTTACACCGTGACGCACGGCGATATCGACCTTTCTCAGTTGTTCAATACCAACGGCTTTATGCTGGAGGAAAACGTCACCTCAAAACCCCGCTTCCACTTTATGGCCGACAAGCAGAATGACGTGTCGTCTATCGTCGTCGAACTGGATTACCCGGTGGATATCAGCGAGGTGTCGCGCGTGATGGAAAACCTGCTGCTGTCGTTTGCCGACAAACTGCTGCGCTACAAAGGCATGTTGTGGATTGACGGCGAGCCGAACCGTCTGCTGTTCCAGGGCGTCCAGCGCCTGTATAGCGCCGACTGGGACCGTCCGTGGGGCGATGAAACGCCGCACAGCGTGATGGTGTTTATCGGCATTCAGCTGCCGGAAGAAGAGATTCGCGCGGCGTTCTCCAGCCTGCGCAAATAACCGCACAAATCCGTCCCTCTCCGCAATAGTGGAGAGGGTCAGGGTGAGGGGATTTACATCAGCGCTTCAGGCAGCGTCACTACCCACAGCTCGCTGTCCGACTCCGGCTTCTCCAGCGGCTTCACGCCGATAGTGGTGGCAACCGCGTTACCCTCAACGGTAAGCGCGCCCTGCTCGTTGACCCGGTAATCCTTAAGCTTCTTGCCCGCAACCGGGTTTTGCAGCACCGTTTTCACGCCGAAGTCGTTATCGTTGGCCACCGCCAGGGTCTTACTGTCGATAAGCGCCAGCCCCTCGGCTTTTTCCTGCTGCCAGCCGAGCTGGCGCAAATCGACCGCCAGCGTTTTGTCGGCAAGCGTAATCCCGCGCGCCGCCAGCGCGTTCGCATCCGCAAACTCCGGGTATTCGCCAGGCTTATCGAACGCCGCCAGGTCGCTGGCCTTGCTCAGATCCACTTTATAGATAAGGTTGCGCATCGCGCCGTCTTTATCGCCGCCCTGCTCGATAATCAGGATATGCTGATTGTCGAGCGCCACGATATCGCCTACCTTGGCATCACT
>NZ_JAFAGS010000171.1 GCF_019237635.1 Pluralibacter sp. | reverse complement strand
GGTGATGCCACCCTGCTTCAGCGCTTCGGTGATGGTTTCCCAGCCGAACTGAATCAGTTTTTCCGCGTACGCCGGGTCGGTACCTTCCGCCACCAGCTTGTCGAAGCACAGCAGAGAACCGGCCTGCAGCATACCGCAGAGGATGGTTTGCTCGCCCATCAGGTCAGATTTCACTTCCGCAACGAAGGAGGACTCCAGCACGCCCGCACGGTGACCGCCGGTCGCCGCGGCCCAGGCTTTGGCGATCGCCATACCTTCGCCTTTCGGATCATTTTCCGGGTGAACAGCGATAAGCGTCGGTACGCCAAAGCCGCGCTTGTACTCTTCGCGCACTTCGGTGCCCGGGCACTTTGGCGCCACCATCACCACGGTGATGTCTTTACGGATCTGCTCGCCCACTTCCACGATGTTGAAGCCGTGGGAATACCCCAGCGCCGCGCCGTCTTTCATCAGCGGCTGCACGGAACGCACAACGTCGGAGTGCTGTTTGTCCGGCGTCAGGTTAACCACCAGGTCCGCCTGCGGGATCAGCGCTTCGTAAGTACCGACTTTGAAGCCGTTTTCGGTCGCTTTACGCCAGGAGGCGCGCTTTTCCGCAATGGCTTCTTTACGCAGGGCGTAGGCGATATCCAGACCGGAGTCACGCATGTTCAGACCCTGGTTCAGGCCCTGTGCGCCACAGCCGACGATGACCACTTTTTTACCCTGAAGATAGCTTGCGCCATCGGCAAATTCTTCGCGCCCCATAAAGCGGCATTTACCCAGTTGCGCCAGCTGCTGGCGCAGATTCAGTGTATTAAAGTAGTTAGCCATGGTGTTACTCCGTGATGTTGTGTCGTGCGTGTTGTTGGGTTCGCTTGCCGTGTCTTGCAAGGAGAATGCATCCACTATATGTCAGGAAATGCGTTGCTTAAATTGATATATTAACAACGTTATGTTGCAATATTCGCAACGAAAATTTGTGGAGCCGCTCTCATGGATTTACGCGATCTGAAAATGTTTTTACATCTGACGGAAAGCCGCCACTTTGGCCGCAGCGCGCGCGCCATGCACGTCAGCCCCTCCACGCTTTCGCGGCAAATTCAGCGGCTCGAAGACGATCTCGGTCAGGCGTTGTTTATTCGCGATAACCGCACCGTGACGCTCACCGACGCGGGCGAGGAGTTGCGCACCTTCGCGCAGCAGATGTTATTGCAATACCAGCAGTTGCGGCACACTATCGACCAGCAGGGGCCGTCGCTCTCAGGCGAGCTGCATCTCTTTTGCTCAGTCACTGCGGCCTACAGCCACCTGCCGCCGATCCTCGATCGCTTTCGCGCCGAACACCCTTCCGTTGAAATCAAACTGACCACCGGGGATGCCGCGGACGCTATGGACCGGGTCGTCACTGGCGAGGCGGACCTGGCTATCGCCGGTAAGCCGGAAACCCTGCCCGGCGCGGTCGCGTTTTCGATGCTGGAAAACCTGGCGGTGGTGCTGATAGCCCCGGCTCTCCCCTGCCCGGTGCGCACTCAGGTCGCTCAGGATAAACCCGACTGGTCGACGGTGCCGTTTATCATGGCCGACCAGGGCCCGGTACGCCGCCGCATTGAGCTGTGGTTTCGCCGCCAGAAGATCAGCAATCCATTGATTTACGCGACGGTTGGCGGCCACGAGGCAATGGTGTCGATGGTCGCCCTGGGCTGCGGCGTCGCGCTGCTCCCGGAAGTGGTGCTGGAAAACAGCCCTGAACCGGTCCGCAACCGCGTCATGATCTTAGAGCGCAGCGATGAGAAGACGCCATTTGAACTCGGCGTGTGCGCGCAAAAAAAGCGGCTACATGAGCCGCTGATTGATGCGTTCTGGAAGATCCTGCCAAACCACTAACCCGCGAGGAAAAAGCGGAACGCCGGGTTATGGGTTTCATCGTGGCACTCGTAGCCCAGCTCATTCAGCCGCGTTTCGAAATCCGGCTCGTGCTCGCCCAGTTCGAACGCCGCCAGCACGCGGCCATAGTCGGTGCCGTGGCTGCGATAGTGGAACAGTGAAATATTCCAGTGGGTGCCGAGCGTGTGCAGGAACTTCAGCAGCGCCCCCGGAGACTCCGGAAATTCAAAGCTGTACAACCGTTCCTGCAGCGGTTTGGACGGACGCCCGCCGACCATGTAGCGCACGTGTAGCTTCGCCATCTCGTCATCGGAGAGATCCACCACGCTATAACCGCCGTTATGCAGCATCCGGAGGATCTCCTTACGCTCTTCGAGCCCTCGGCTTAAGCGTACGCCGACAAAAATGCAGGCGTTTTTGGCATCGGCAAAACGGTAGTTAAACTCCGTCACCGAACGCCCGCCCAGCAGTTGGCAAAACTTCAGAAAGCTGCCCTTCTCTTCCGGGATGGTGACCGCCAGTAGCGCTTCGCGCTGTTCCCCCAGCTCGCAGCGCTCGGAAACGTAGCGCAGGCCGTGAAAGTTCACGTTAGCGCCGGAAAGCACATGCGCCAGACGCTCGCCGCGGATGTTGTGCTGGGCGATATATTTTTTCATGCCCGCCAGCGCCAGCGCGCCGGAAGGCTCTGCCACGGCACGCACATCCTCGAACAGATCTTTCATCGCCGCGCAGATAGCATCGCTATCAACGGTGATAATATCGTCGAGATACTCCTGGCACAGACGGAACGTCTCGTCGCCGATGCGCTTCACCGCCACGCCTTCCGCAAACAGCCCGACGCGGGGTAAATCCACCGGATGTCCGGCCTCCAGCGCGGCTTTCAGGCAGGCGGAATCTTCCGCCTCAACGGCGATGACTTTGATTTGCGGCATCAGTTGTTTGATCAGTACCGCTACGCCCGCCGCCAGACCGCCGCCGCCGACCGGCACAAATACGCGGTCGAGATGGGCGTCCTGCTGCAGTAGCTCCAGCGCCAGCGTGCCCTGACCGGCGATCACCATCGGGTGGTCGAACGGCGGCACGTAGGTGAACCCCTGCTGCTGCGACAGCTCAATAGCCCGGGCCTTGGCTTCATCAAAATTTGCGCCGTGGAGCAGCACTTCGCCGCCGAAGCCGCGTACAGCATCGACTTTGATATCCGCTGTCGCGACCGGCATCACAATGAGCGATTTAATGCCCAGGCGCGAGGAGGAGAGCGCCACGCCCTGAGCATGGTTGCCCGCGGAGGCCGTCACCACGCCGTGTGACTTTTGCTCCGCCGTCAGACCGGCGATCATCGCGTAGGCGCCGCGCAGCTTGAAACTGTGTACCGGTTGACGGTCCTCCCGCTTCACCAGAATCACGTTATCCAGGCGCGATGAAAGCTTTTCCATCTTCTGTAGTGGCGTCACCTGCGCGGCTTCGTACACCGGCGCGCGTAGCACCGCGCGGAGATATTCCGCCCCCTCAGGGGCGGCGGATAGCGGTTGCGACTCGGCCATGATTAACCCCCGAGTTTGGATTTATCGCGCACCGCGCCTTTGTCCGCGCTGGTGGCAAGGCTCGCGTAGGCACGCAGGGCGAAGGAGACCTCGCGCTGCCTTTCTTTCGGCGTCCAGGCTTTGTCGCCGCGCGCTTGCTGGGCTTCACGGCGCGCCGCCAGCGTCTGGTCGCTCACTTGCAGTTGGATGCCGCGGTTCGGGATGTCGATGGCAATCATGTCGCCGTCTTCAATCAGACCGATGTTGCCGCCGCTGGCCGCTTCCGGCGAAACGTGGCCGATGGACAGGCCGGAGGTGCCGCCGGAGAAACGACCGTCAGTGATAAGCGCGCAGGCTTTGCCAAGCCCCATGGATTTCAGGAAGCTGGTCGGATAGAGCATTTCCTGCATCCCCGGCCCGCCTTTCGGACCTTCATAGCGAATCACCACCACGTCGCCTTCCACCACGTTACCGCCGAGAATAGCCTCTACAGCATCATCCTGGCTTTCATACACTTTCGCCGGGCCGGTAAACGTCAGAATGCTGTCATCCACACCCGCGGTTTTCACGATGCAACCGTTTTCCGCGAAGTTGCCGTACAGTACCGCCAGACCGCCCTCTTTGCTGTAGGCGTGCTCCAGAGAACGGATGCAGCCTTCGGCGCGATCGTCATCCAGCGTGTCCCAACGGCAATCCTGCGAAAACGCCTGGGTGGTGCGAATGCCCGCCGGACCCGCGCGGAACATGCTCTTCACCGCATCGTCTTGAGTCAGCATCACGTCATACTGCTCAAGCGTCTGCACCAGCGTCAGGCCCAGCACGTTTTTCACATCGCGGTTCAGCAACCCGGCTCTGTCCAGCTCGCCAAGAATACCGATAACACCGCCCGCGCGGTGAACATCTTCCATGTGGTACTTCTGCGTACTCGGCGCGACTTTACACAGCTGCGGCACTTTGCGGGACAGCTTGTCGATATCGCTCATGGTGAAATCGATTTCGGCTTCCTGCGCAGCAGCCAGCAGGTGCAAAACGGTATTGGTGGAGCCGCCCATGGCGATATCCAGCGTCATGGCGTTCTCAAATGCCGACTTGCTGGCGATGTTGCGCGGCAGCGCGCTGGCGTCGTCCTGCTCGTAGTAGCGTTTGGTCAGCTCGACAATACGCTGACCTGCCGTCAGGAACAGCGCTTTGCGATCGGCATGAGTCGCCAGCAATGAGCCGTTGCCCGGCTGCGACAGCCCCAGCGCTTCGGTCAGGCAGTTCATGGAGTTGGCGGTGAACATCCCGGAGCAGGAGCCGCAGGTCGGGCACGCGGAACGCTCGACCTGATCGCTCTGCGCATCGGACACTTTCGGATCAGCGCCCTGAATCATCGCATCGACCAGGTCGAGCTTGATGATTTTGTCGGACAGTTTGGTTTTCCCGGCTTCCATCGGGCCGCCGGACACGAAAATCACCGGAATGTTCAGGCGCAGGGAAGCCATCAGCATCCCCGGGGTGATTTTGTCGCAGTTGGAGATGCACACCATGGCATCAGCGCAGTGGGCGTTGACCATGTACTCTACCGAGTCGGCGATAAGCTCGCGCGACGGCAGTGAATAAAGCATCCCCCCGTGCCCCATCGCAATACCGTCATCCACGGCGATAGTGTTGAACTCTTTCGCTACGCCGCCTGCAGCTTCAATTTGCTCAGCGACCAGTTTACCGAGATCGCGCAGGTGCACGTGGCCCGGTACGAACTGGGTAAACGAGTTCACCACGGCGATAATCGGCTTGCCGAAATCGGCATCGGTCATCCCGGTGGCGCGCCACAGTGCGCGGGCACCCGCCATATTACGGCCATGGGTGGTGGTGGCGGAACGATACTTAGGCATGCTTTATTTACTCCCGTCTGACGATTAAATGGGACGGTGCGTGCCGTCCCATATTTATATTTAGTGATTAACCTGGTCCAACCAACCCCATTTATCTTCGGTTTCGCCGGTGAAGAGGCCGAAGAAGGCTTGCTGAATACGCTTGGTTACCGGGCCGCAGCGGCCTTCGCCCACCTGAATGCCGTCAACGCTGCGCACCGGGGTAATTTCAGCAGCGGTGCCGGACATAAACACTTCATCCGCCAGGTACAGAGACTCGCGGGACAGTACCTGCTCGCGTACCTCGATGCCCATGTCTTTCGCCAGC
Organism: Pluralibacter sp.; assembly: GCF_019237635.1. Classification (GTDB taxonomy): domain Bacteria; phylum Pseudomonadota; class Gammaproteobacteria; order Enterobacterales; family Enterobacteriaceae; genus Enterobacter_B. The sequence continues at coordinate 7,651 of NZ_JAFAGS010000171.1, read as the reverse complement.
TTAATAATGGCGTCGCGGGTAATGCCTGGCAGGGCGGAAGAGGTAAACGGCGGCGTAAACAGAATGCCGTCTTTCACTTCAAACAGGTTCTCGCCTGCGCCTTCAGAAAGATAGCCGTTGACGTCCAGCGCGATACCTTCCTGGTAGCCGTGACGGCGCGCTTCGCTGCCGACCAGCAGAGAAGAAAGATAGTTACCGCCCGCCTTTGCCGCCGTCGGGATGGTGTTCGGCGCCGCGCGGTTCCAGGAGGAGACCATCGCGTCAATGCCCTGATCCAGCGCTTCCGCGCCCAGGTAGGCGCCCCACGGGAAGGCGGCGATGATCACATCGGTGGTGTATCCCGCAGGCGGGTTCACGCCCATGCCGACATCGCCGACAAAGACCAGCGGACGGATATAGGCGCTGGTCAGGTTGTTTTTGCGAATCACTTCGCGGCAGGCTTCCATCAGTTCATCAACGCTCTGAGAGACCGGGAAACGATAGATTTTGGCTGAATCACGCAGACGCTGCATGTGTTCGCGATGGCGGAACACCACTGGCCCTTTGTGAGAGTCGTAGCAACGGATACCTTCAAATACCGAGGTACCGTAGTGCAGCGCGTGGGACATCACGTGGACCTTGGCGTCCTCCCAGCGAACCATCTCACCATTGAACCAAATGTAATCAGCTTTTTTCGTCGTCATTTTTCTTCCTTTTGCGCTCAGGCGCGAATTTGTTGTGATTGTGATGATGTGGCGCGCTGCTGGATATCAACCCGGGCGACGTCGACCAGTTTGCATAACTGACTAAACAGTAATTCGACAGGACGAGGACTGGCAACGGTCAATTCAATATTTATATTCTGCGCGTCGGCAGCGGTCTCCATATTCATGGCGCAGATCTGAAAACCGCGGTGGCGTACCACGCGCAAGACGCGTTCTAAGGTTTCCGGGTTGAAGCGTGCCTGTACGGCGACCTGATGTTGCATCATGATAATTTCTCCAGCATTTGTGCATTACTGGCGCCAGGCGGCACCAACGGCCAGACGTTCTCAAGCTCATCGATTGAGACATGAAGCAGGTACGGCCCTTCTCTGGACAGCATCGCGTCGAGTGCCGCTTCAACCTGGTCTTTACGGGTGATGTGCTGGCCCGGGATGCCAAAGGCGCTGGCCAGCGTGAGAAAATCAGGGTTATCGGTCAGGGTGGTTTCACTATAACGCTCCTGGAAGAACAGCTGCTGCCACTGGCGAACCATCCCTAATCGCTGGTTATCCAGTAAGACGATTTTCAACGGCAGCTGTTTTCGTTTTACCGTGCCCAACTCCTGAACGTTCATCATGAAAGAACCGTCACCGGAGATGCAGATAACGGTATCGTTCGGACGCGCGACCTGCGCGCCAACCGCCGCCGGCAGGCCGAAACCCATGGTGCCCAGCCCGCTGGAGGTAATGAAGTTTTCCGGACGGCTATAGGTCATGTGCTGAGCCGACCACATTTGGTGCTGACCGACGTCGGTCGTGACGACGCTGTCCGCCGGTTTACGATCCGACAGCTGTTTTAACAGCAGCGGCGCGTAGATAGCCTCACCCGGATGATCGTAGCGCCAGGCGTGTTCAGCGCGCATTGCCGCCATATGCTGACGCCATTCATCGATGGCCAGCGGCTGCCGCAACGCTGGCAGCAGCGCATTCAGGCAGCCCTGCAACGCTACGTGGGCCTGACGCAGCTTGTTCAACTCGGCCGGGTCGATATCCATATGGATTACTTTGGCATTGGGGGCAAAGGTATTCAGTTTGCCGGTCACGCGGTCGTCAAAACGGGCGCCTACGGCGATGAGCAAATCACACTCCTGCACCGCCAGGTTCGCCGCTTTCGTGCCGTGCATACCCAACATGCCCAGATAATACGGGTAGTCTGCCTCTACTGCGCCCAAACCTTTCAGCGTACAGGTGACCGGCATTTGCGTTACCGCGATAAATTCACGCAGCGCCGGAACCGCCTGCGCCATGCCCACGCCGCCACCAACATACAGCATCGGTTTTTGCGCCTGCGCCAGCATCCAGCGAGCCTCTTCCACATCGTCATGCGGGAAAGCTTCATCGTTTTCAACGGTGGAAAAATGCGGCTCCAGTTCACCTGACGCCACCTGAATATCTTTCGGGATATCCACCAGTACCGGGCCAGGGCGGCCTGAGTTTGCCAGCAGGAAGGCTTCTGTCATCACGCGGGGCAGCTCGTCCAGCGACTGCACCAGAAAGCTGTGCTTGGTGCAGGCCAGCGACAAACCGAGAACATCCACTTCCTGGAAAGCGTCGGTGCCGATGAACGGCGAGGCGACCTGGCCGGTGATCGCGACAACCGGAACGGAATCGAGCAGCGCATCAGCAAGACCGGTTATCAGGTTGGTGGCGCCCGGTCCGGACGTCGCCATGCATACGCCGGTTTTCCCCGTCGCGCGGGCATAGCCGATCGCCGCCATTGCAGCGCCCTGCTCGTGCCGGCATAGCAGGTGTTCCACGCCGCCGTCATACAACGCATCGTAAATCGGCATAATCGCGCCGCCCGGATAGCCGAATACCGTCTCGACTCCCTGCGCACGCAACGCATGTACCACCCACTGTGCCCCATTCATAGTTAGTTCCCCGCCGACAATCGGGAGAAACAGAATTTTGTGCTACATCGCATTATCTGCTCCTCGTTTACGTTTTTAGGTCATAAAAAAACCCCCGGACCTTTCGGTGCGGGGGTCTTAGTTCGTTAAGGCTTGTTTTCTAAGCCTTTCCTCGTCCAAGTGCAGCCCCGCACGGTGGGATAATAATCACCACCACGCTAATCACGACCAGGCTAATCACTCGTAGAAGGGCTGTCATTTTCAGTTCTTTTTGCATCTTGTTCGAAGGAATACCTAAAGAGTTACCACAGACGTTACGAGAAACACAAGATTTTTTTATTGCCGAATTTCTGATCAGGCTAACGGTATTGCTAAAAACAGTTGTTTTTTATCAGAATTATGGAAAATGAAAAAAATTCACCCGCCCTGATGAGGTCAACTACCGTTCAAATCGTCGATCTTGCTTCCATTTATATCGTATTGCGGTGAAAACAAAGAAAAATACTGGAATACGTTACGTAAAAGCCGTCATTGATATGCCCGGTTTTTTTGCGCCCGCGCCATACTCTGCCCGGCAAGGGGGGACTATGTCACTGGCTATTGTTTATACACGCGCCGCGCTTGGCGTTCATGCGCCGCTCATTACCGTAGAGGTTCATATCAGCAATGGGCTACCGGGGCTAACCATGGTGGGACTGCCGGAAACCACCGTAAAAGAGGCGCGGGATCGGGTTCGCAGCGCGATTATCACCAGCGGCTACGAATTCCCGGCGAAAAAGATAACGATTAACCTGGCGCCTGCCGATCTCCCGAAAGAGGGCGGGCGATATGATTTACCTATCGCAATTGCGCTTCTGACAGCGTCTGAGCAGCTTAACGCCGCCAAACTGAACCAATACGAGTTGGTTGGCGAACTGGCGCTTACAGGGGCTCTACGCGGTGTTACAGGGGCCATCTCCAGCGCCATGGAAGCCATCAACGCCGGCAGACAGATAATCCTCGCCGAAGACAATGCGCCGGAAGTGGGGCTTATCGGCGGCGGCGACTGCTTTATTGCCAGCCATCTTCAGGAAGTGTGCCGTTTTCTCGAAGGGAAACAACCTCTTCGCCACCCCGCTTCGCCGCTGTATCAGGCAGAAGGGGAGTGCGCCGATCTCAGCGATGTGATCGGTCAGGAGCAGGGAAAGCGCGCGCTGGAGATCGCCGCTGCAGGCGGACATAATCTTCTGCTGATCGGCCCTCCCGGAACAGGGAAAACGATGCTGGCAAGTCGGCTTGCCGGGATCTTACCGCCTCTGAGCAATCAGGAAGCCCTGGAGAGCGCTGCAATACAAAGTCTGGTTCATACCGTCCAGGTAGAGAAACAATGGCGCAGAAGGCCGTTCCGCTCGCCACATCACAGCGCGTCGTTGGTCGCTATGGTCGGCGGCGGCGCGATTCCGGCCCCCGGGGAGATCTCGCTGGCGCATAACGGAATATTATTTCTCGATGAGCTCCCCGAATTTGAACGTCGGGTGCTGGATGCGTTAAGAGAACCGATTGAATCCGGGCAGATCCATATCTCTCGTACGCGGGCAAAGATAACCTACCCGGCCCGCTTTCAGCTCATCGCCGCGATGAATCCCAGCCCGACGGGACACTACCAGGGGAATCATAATCGCTGCACCCCGGAGCAAACGCTGCGCTATCTGGCGCGTCTGTCGGGGCCGTTCCTCGACAGGTTTGATTTATCGCTGGAGATCCCGCTGCCGCCTCCGGGATTGTTGAGTCAGCCCCCGGCCCAGAGTGAAAATAGCGCGACCGTAAAAGCCCGCGTTCTTGAGGCACAGGCATGCCAGCACCATCGGCAGCATAAACTTAATGCCGCGCTGGATAGCGCCGGAATTAAACACTACTGTCGACTGCATGCCGAAGACAGCATATGGCTGGAACAGGTACTGGTAAAACTGGGGTTATCCATTCGGGGATGGCAGCGGCTGTTAAAAGTGTCGCGCACCATCGCGGACCTTGCGCAGGCGGAACATATCGGGCGGGAACATTTGCAGGAAGCCCTAAGCTACCGGGGCGTTGAAAGGCTGTTAATTCATCTGCAAAAACGGATGATGTAAAAAAGGGGCCTAAGCCCTGAGGGATCCCCACAAACTGGAGCTAGTAAACCAGAACCATATTGCGGTAGATCCTGGTTAAATGGATAAGAACATCACTCAGTGATATTCGCTTTAAAACCAGCGGAGAGTGTCTCAGGACATTCTCCGCTAACGTCAGAAATGAAATTACCCGCCTCGATTTAACACTGTTGGCCTGATACCTCAGGTGTAATCCTTTGCTTTCAGCGTAATAGCCCAGCAGCCACAGTACTATCATGCTCAGGGTTGCCAGCAGACTCAGGACCAGAATTCTTCCTTCTGTGCGACTGTAGCTGGCCCGAAGACCAAACCCGAAACGCTCGCTTTTCTCATCACGGAAGTTTTGCTCAATCTGCATACGACGGCTGTAAAGCTTCATAACCTCCCGGGGTTTAAACTCTGCGGTACTGCTGAAAAGCAACCATGGCTCTTTTGCCGCTGAACGGCCGCAGCGAACTTGTTTGCTCCGACGTATGCGGCAGCGGGCACGTTTGTGTTTCCGCCCTTTCGGTTTTGTCTTCTGAATATAAAAATGGCCGTCGCATTGTGCATAAGCTGCCTGAGAAAGCGTTCCCGCCCCCAGATGCTCCGGGCTGCTGCCAGCGGTAATGTCTGCGGGCCTTAACCATGCACTGCCTTTACTTTCCAGTCTGAGTTGAGTGTTACCGCGAATTCGGCCAACGAAATCCCATCCCAGTGATTTTATATGCCTGAACCAGGCGTTTTTGAATCCGGCGTCAGTGATGATGACGACTTTTGTTCCCGGATTTATTGCGCTGGCCAGTGCATCCAGGAATGTCTGCTGAATACTGCTGTTGTTTTGTTTGCTCGACGGGGCGATATGGCTCAGCAATGGAATAGACCGACCATCGCAAATCAGGCTCGCTCTAAGCACATGGTATTCCTGGGAGGGGTAGCCGCTCCAGTCAACGGCAATAACGCATAATGACAGCCTGCTGGTCAGCATTGAGATAATGTTGTTGAAAATCACAGGAACGTCTTGCTGAAGTGATTCGTTTCCCAGCAGGCGATCAACACGTTTAATCTTGTTTTTAACCTGAGCCCCACCGGGCAGAAAGCGCCCAATGCTGGTCAGGGTGAGGGGCGCACCGGTAACCAGGGCAGTGGTTGCATCCATCAGGGCATTTTGGCGGTATTTATGAAACGTCCCCAGAGCATCTCTGAAAAAGTCCTGGCATAATCGGCGAGCAGGCATAGTGGTGAACCTATTGAATTTGCGTAAAAATCAGTAGATCACATCACACTATGCCTGTCCCGCTTTATCCTTCTTTTTTCTGGGGATTCCTCAGGGCCTAAGCCCCTTTTTTATTAATCGTCACTTTCGGTGTAATCCTCAGCGCCTTCCATCTGCGGCTTACCGCCTGACAGGGTATGGAAACGCTTCGGACGCTTGATACGCGCCATGTATTTGATCCACACGCGCTCCGCTTCCGTTACTGGCTCCCGCTCACCGCGGCACACTGCAACAAACTGTTTTTCATCTTCGGTTGCAGGGTCGCGCTTGCCCAGATCCAGCTCATTGAAAGCATAACCATGACGCTCTAAAAGTTGTGCCTCTTTGATGGTGAAATCACCATGACGAGAGAACCCGCGCGGATAATTTTTATTGTCGAAAAAACGATTAGTCGTCGTAAAGCTTTCCGCCATCCTACACGCTCCTAATTCTTTGGCCGAGCTATTTATGGCGCGGAGTATTAGTTACGCTTGACAGAGTGTAAAACAAAACATTTAAATCAATACGACAAATAATTTTGTGGAGAAGGCAGTGGATACGGAATTGCTAAAAACTTTTCTCGAAGTCAGTCGAACACGGCACTTCGGGCGCGCTGCGGAAGCCTTGTATCTGACGCAATCAGCCGTCAGCTTTCGTATTCGTCAGCTTGAAAACCAGCTTGGCGTGAACTTGTTCACCCGCCATCGCAATAATATCCGTCTGACTGCCGCCGGAGAAAAGCTCCTGCCCTATGCCGAAACCCTGATGAATACCTGGCAGGCGGCCCGCAAGGAGGTGTCGCAGACCTCACAGCACAACGAGTTTTCGATAGGTGCCAGCGCCTCGCTTTGGGAGTGTATGCTCAATAGCTGGCTTGGGCTGTTGTATCAGGCCCATACCACGATGCAATTCGAGGCACGTATCGCGCAGCGTCAGTCGCTGGTAAAGCAGCTTCACGAACGACAACTGGATCTCCTGATCACCACCGAAGCGCCCAAGATGGATGAATTCAGCAGTCTGCTGCTGGGCCATTTTACCCTGGCGCTCTACTGCGCTTCGCCATCGCGCCTGAAGGCGGATCTAAACTACTTGCGCCTGGAGTGGGGGCCCGATTTTCAGCAGCATGAAGTAGAACTGCTTGCTGCTGATGATGTGCCGATGTTGACAACCAGCTCTGCCGTACTGGCGAAACAGCAATTGTCCGCGTTAGAGGGCTGCTCCTGGCTCCCGGTAAACTGGGCCAGAGCGCAAGAGGATATTCATACGGTTTCTGATAGCAACACGCTTTCGCGTCCGTTATATGCCATTTGGCTGCAAAATAGCGACAAACAGGCGCAGATTCGCGAGATCCTGAAGACCAGCATTTTTGCATAACAGGGTGGGCAGGAATGCCCATCAGTGCAAGAAAAGTGTGAGAAAACCATGGGGAAACAACAGATAAAAAAAATCCTTAGCTTTCGCTAAGGATTGTTTCTGGCAGGGGCGGAGGGACTCGAACCCCCAACACCCGGTTTTGGAGACCGGTGCTCTACCAATTGAACTACGCCCCTAAATAGGGTGGCGGAACGGACGGGACTCGAACCCGCGACCCCCTGCGTGACAGGCAGGTATTCTAACCGACTGAACTACCGCTCCACCGAAATCATTTTACTTCTACCGGTTGTCACCCCGGCTTACTGCTTAAACGTCGAACCGTTCA
>NZ_JAFAGS010000153.1 GCF_019237635.1 Pluralibacter sp. | reverse complement strand
CGAATAACTATCGCGAAGTTGGCGGCGGGCCAGCTGCAACGGCAGCGGTTGCTGCAGCGAAATTAGGCGCGCAGGTCGATTTTATTGGTCGGGTCGGGGATGACGATACCGGGCATAGCCTGTTGCAGGAACTGGAGTCATTGGGTGTCAACACGCGTTATTGCAAACGTTATTCAAATGCGCGCTCCTCGCAGTCAGCCATCGTGGTGGATGCACAAGGCGAGCGCATCATTGTGAACTACCCAAGCCCGGATCTTCAGACCGGGGCTGACTGGCTGGAAGATATCGACTTCACGCAGTGGGACGTCGTACTGGCGGATGTTCGCTGGCACCAGGGGACTCAGAAGGCGTTTACGCTGGCACGTCAGGCCGGTGTAGTGACGGTGCTTGACGGTGATATCACCCCGCAGGATATCACCAGCCTGGTGGCATTGAGTGATCACGCGGTCTTCTCAGCCCCCGGACTGCGGCGAATGACCGGTGAACAGGACATCCAGCTGGCACTGAAAAAATCTAAAACGCTCACAAATGGACAAGTTTATGTCACCAATGGTGCAGAGGGGTGTTTGTGGCTTGAAAATCAAGAGATTAAACATCAGCCTGGTTTCAAGGTTGAGGTTGTCGATACCACCGGTGCGGGAGATGTCTTTCACGGCGCTTTTGCTTTCAGTCTGGCGCAAGGAGAGGCTGAGATTGATAACATTCGCTTTGCAAGCGCAGTGGCGGCGCTGAAATGTACGCGCCCTGGTGGGCGTGCAGGTATTCCCGACTGTGATCAAACCCGATCTTTTCTGTCACTTTTTGTATAAAATGCCAGGGCAATGGTTTTTCGAGGAATTTTCATGAGTCTTACCGAATTGACCGGTAACCCACGGCACGATCAACTGCTCATGCTGATTAGCGAGCGCGGTTATATGAATATCGACGAACTGGCCAGCCTGCTGGATGTGTCGACACAGACCGTACGTCGCGATATTCGTAAATTAAGTGACCAGGGATTGATTACACGTCATCACGGCGGCGCGGGCAGAGCGTCCAGTGTCGTTAATACGGCGTTTGAGCAGCGTGAGGTTTCACTAACGGAAGAAAAACGGGCCATTGCAGAAGCGATTGCCGATTATATTCCAGATGGCTCGACGATTTTCATCACGATTGGTACGACAGTCGAACATGTCGCCAGAGCGCTGCTCAACCACAACCATCTGCGTATTATCACGAATAGCCTGCGGGTAGCGCATATTCTCTACAAAAACCCGCGTTTCGAGGTGATGGTGCCGGGAGGGACATTGCGTCCACACAACGGTGGGATCATTGGGCCTGCTGCGACAGCATTTGTTTCGGGATTTCGTGCGGATTATCTGGTGACGAGCGTAGGGGCCATTGAGAACGATGGCGCGTTGATGGAGTTCGATGTGAATGAAGCCAGTGTAGCCAAAACGATGATGGCGCATTCCCGGCATATTCTATTGGCCGCCGATCATACGAAATACCACTCCTCAGCTGCGGTAGAGATCGGAAACATAGCGCAAATCGCAGCATTATTCACGGACGAACAGCCTCCTTCATCACTCAATGTACATCTGCGGGAAGGGAAAATTGAACTCATCCTGGCCGGTGAGGAAGGGGAGAGAGAAGAACCTACACTGTAGCTTACAGTGGGGTGCCGTTGTCAGACAGCGGCGAGAGCAATGTGATAACGGAGGGAATGCATAGTCAAACTCTTCCTTTCCCGCTACAGTTAATCTTCCATGGCGCAAAAGGAGAGGATCATGCTCTATATCTTTGATTTAGGTAATGTGATTGTCGACATTGACTTTAACCGTGTACTGGGAACATGGAGCGATTTTACGCGAGTACCGCTGGCGACGCTGACGCAAAAATTTGCCATGAGCGACGTTTTTCACCAGCACGAGCGTGGAGAGCTGAGCGATGAAGCCTTTGCCGCCGCGTTTTCTCAGGAGATGGGACTTCCGCTGAGCTATGAGCAGTTTGCGCACGGCTGGCAGGCGGTGTTTGTCTCGCTGCGGCCTGAGGTTGTCGCCATCATGCACAAGCTGCGGGAACAAGGACACCGCGTCGTGGTACTGTCCAATACCAACAACCTGCATACCACCTTCTGGCCTGATGAATATCCTGAAGTACGCGCCGCGGCTGACCATATGTACCTTTCCCAGGAGATGGGAATGCGTAAGCCGGAAGCGCGTATCTACCAAAAAGTCCTCGACGCCGAAGGTTTTTCTGCCGAAGAGACGGTCTTTTTCGACGATAACGCCGATAATATAGCTGGAGCGAATCAATTAGGTATCACCAGTATTCTGGTGACAGGGAAGGATGTCATTCCCGACTACTTTGCAAAGCAGTTATGTTAAATACCATCTATCAGAAAATTAAACACTACACTCTGCCGCTGGTAGCATGGCTTAAGCTGCTCTGGCGGCGTATTGATGAAGACCAAATGACGACGCTTGCAGGCAACCTTGCCTATGTGTCGCTCCTCTCCTTAGTGCCGCTGGTGGCGGTGGTGTTCGCCCTGTATGCGGCGTTTCCGATGTTTTCGGATGTCAGCACCACGCTGCGACACTTTATCTTTACCAACTTCATGCCAGCGACTGGCGACGTTATTCAGCGTTATATTGAGCAGTTCGTTGCAAACTCACACAAGATGACCGCCGTTGGCGCCTGCGGTTTGATTGTTACCGCCCTGCTGCTGATGCACGCTATCGACAGCGCGCTCAATACTATCTGGCGCAGCCACCGGATACGCCCACGCGTCTATTCCTTTGCGGTGTACTGGATGATCCTGACACTGGGGCCGCTGCTGGCCGGGGCGAGTCTTGCCATCAGCTCTTATTTGCTCTCTTTGCGCTGGGCAAGCGAGCTCAACGGCGTTATCGAAAACGCGCTGCGCGTTTTTCCGCTGTTGCTTTCGTGGATCAGCTTCTGGCTGCTCTATAGCGTGGTGCCGACCACCCGGGTGCCCAATCGCGATGCGGTGATTGGCGCATTTTTCGCGGCGGCGCTATTTGAATTAGGCAAGAAGGGGTTTGCCCTCTACATCACGATGTTTCCGTCGTATCAGCTTATTTATGGCGTGATTGCCGTAGTGCCAATCCTGTTCGTTTGGGTCTATTGGACCTGGTGTATCGTCTTGCTTGGCGCTGAAATAACTGTCACTCTCGGGGAATACCGCAAACTTAAACAAGCCGCAGAACAAGAAGAAGACGAAGAACCATGATTGCATTAATTCAGCGCGTAACCCGTGCCAGCGTCACCGTGGAGGGAGAGGTGACGGGTGAAATCGGCTCAGGACTTTTGGTGTTATTAGGTGTCGAAAAGGATGATGACGAGCAGAAGGCCAACCGCCTGTGCGAGCGGGTATTGGGCTACCGTATCTTCAGCGATGCCGAAGGTAAAATGAACCTGAATGTCCAGCAGGCGGGCGGTAGCGTGCTGGTGGTATCGCAGTTTACCCTGGCGGCGGATACCGAGCGCGGGATGCGTCCGGGTTTCTCAAAGGGGGCGGCGCCAGGGAGTGCTGAAGCGTTGTATGACTATTTTGTTGAGCGTTGCCGTCAGCAAGAGATGAACACGCAAACCGGACGATTCGCTGCGGATATGCAGGTCTCTCTGGTGAACGATGGGCCAGTTACGTTCTGGTTGCAGGTGTAAGTATGAATCAGCTTCCTGCCTGGACGTGGGTAACCAAAGAGAGTACAGCTATGTATCACCTTCGTGTACCGCAAACAAAAGAAGAGTTAGAGCGCTATTATCAGTTTCGTTGGGAAATGCTGCGTAAACCGCTGCACCAGCCAAAGGGCTCTGAACGCGACGCCTGGGACGCGATGGCGCACCATCAAATGGTGGTGGATGAAGAGGGCAATCTGGTGGCGGTCGGGCGTCTGTACATCAACGCCGACAACGAAGCCTCCATCCGCTTTATGGCCGTGCATCCTTCCGTGCAGGACAAAGGTCTGGGTACGCTAATGGCGATGACGCTCGAATCCGTTGCCCGTCAGGAAGGGGTGAAGCGCGTTACCTGTAGCGCTCGTGAAGATACCGTTGAGTTCTTCGCCAAGCTCGGTTTTGTGAATCAGGGAGAGATAACCACGCCGCAGACCACGCCGGTGCGCCATTTTTTGATGATCAAACCCGTCGCCTCGCTGGATGACATTTTGCATCGCGGCGACTGGTGCGGACAGCTCCAGCAGGCGTGGTATCAGCACATTCCGCTCAGTGAAAAAATGGGTGTGCGTATTCAGCAGTACACCGGACAGAAATTTATTACCACCATGCCGGAAATCGGCAATCAGAACCCGCACCATACCCTGTTCGCCGGTAGCCTGTTTTCTCTGGCTACCCTTACCGGCTGGGGGCTTATCTGGCTGATGCTGCGTGAACGCCATCTTGGCGGCACGATTATTCTCGCCGATGCCCACATTCGCTACAGCAGGCCGATCAGCGGTAAACCGACGGCTATCGCCGATCTTGGTTCGCTCAGCGGCGATCTCGACCGGCTGGCCCGTGGACGTAAAGCGCGTGTTCAGCTCCAGGTCGAGTTGTTCGGCGACGACACCTCCGGCGCCATCTTTGAGGGCATCTACATCGTTCTGCCCGCGCGGCCGTTTGGTCCGCTGGAAGAGGGGGGTAACGAGGAGGAGTAAAGCGGAGAGTGACCTCTTTTACTCTATGAACGCGTTTGCTGGAAGTTTAAAGCGTGCTGACAGCGCTTTGATATGGCTTACGGTAAGTGCTCTGCGGCCATTAAGAATATTGCTGACGTTTGATTTTGAACCGAGCTCGTTGGCAAGATCCGCCGCCTTGAGGCCATATTGCTCCATGAGTGTACGTAATAGCGCGACGCCATGAGGCGTCTGTTCCTGGTATTGATTGAGCGCCAGGAATTCTGGCGCGTGCTTTTCGTAATCGCTGATTTTTGCTGAGAGCAACTCAAACAAGGGGTTTTCCAGATCGTCGCGGTCAACCAGAAACTCCATCAACGCCAACGCTCTGCGGTACTCCGATTCACTACGTTCTCCACCTAACAGAGGGATTGCTTTTACTGCGTTGGTGAACGTATCGATCATCTTTTCCACGCTGGCAGTGTCTGCAGGGTGAATGCGATATGTTCTCATTCTATATGACTCCGATAGTATTTTGTCAGTCTGTCATACTCGGTATGAGGAACAATGAATGTTTTTTCTCCAAAACATTCAGCAGATCAACGAGTAACACTTTGTAGGTTGGATACAGCAGGAGCGCTTCGTTGAACGGTTTTCGGCTGATAACATGCACGGTGTAGTTCCATTACAAAGTTTTCAACCTGAAAACAATTTAGTGTAATGCTTTAAAGTCTTCAAGATGAACATAGAGGTGAAAATTAAGAAGGCGTCCTTGTACCGATTCGCCCAACACGGCAGGCCACATCGCGCATTGCATCCCTCGCCGTCAGGCTTACCCCACCCAGTTGAAAGAAACCGTGAATCACTCCCAGATAGCGCTTACAGGTGCAGCTTACGCCTTGTTTCGTCAATCGCTGGTACAGCGCTTCGCCCTCGTCGCAGAGCGGGTCAAATTCGGCAGTAATGATGTGGACCGGTGGCAGGCCGTTAAAATCATCGCGCCACAGCGGGCTGGCTTCCGGATGCCGGGGCGAGGTTTCCGCCAGATACATCTCATAGCCGCTTAGCAGCGTATCGCGCGTAATAATGTAATCCTGTCCGTTGCGGGTATAGCTTTCAAAATGCGCGGTGGCATCCAGCATGGGGTAAATGAGCACCAGTTGCGCAGGCTGCCACAGTCCGACGGTTTTCAGGCGTAGTGCGGTTATCAGCGCCAGATGCCCGCCAGCACTGTCACCGCATAGCGTAATGCGGGCTCTGTCCACGCCCAGCGTGTCGGCATGGCGCCAGATGAGGTCGGCTCCCTTTTGCGCATCGTTGTGCGCGGCGGGGAACGTATGCTCCGGCGCCAGTCGGTACTGCACAGCGATCACCCGGCACCCACTATGATATGCCAGCTGGCGCAGCTGCTTGTCATGAGTGGCAAAACCGCCGCTGATAAAGCAGCCTCCGTGGTAGTAGACGAGCGCTGGCAGCGCGCCGGACACATTTCGTGGTGACACCACGCGGAATGTGCGCCCTTCAATCTCGACATCGTCAACCTGTACGCGGGTTTCCGTTTCTCCGGCCAGTATCGCGCTGGAAACATATCCTGCGCGCCGATCATCAATACTTTGCCCTCGCGCGGCGGGCCGCCCGGCGGCAATAAATGCATCTACAAGCTCTGCGATCCCCTTTTCCAGCACCATCTTCGCGTCCTTTTCTGTATGAATATACAGTGTTATAACCTGGTTTTTCATGGATGGAAACAGAGACTGTATTGCTGGAGACGGGTTCTGGAAGGCGGTTCGCAAAAGTACAACACCCCGCATGAAATCAATGGCATTAGTCATTTCATGCCAGTAGCGTGATCGTCGAGGTACCAGGCCACACGTATTCAGCAGTGATGTCACACAACACCTTATTCTTCAAGTCCGTTTTTTAGCGCCATCTGCATTCCTTAATTTTGTATAAATATGCGTTTTCACCGGTTACAGCAGGTGTGCTACGGTCATGCATAGTTCATTTACCCTGGTTATGCATAAGGATCCAGCATGCGTCTGTCTACTCAAGCGTTATCAATTTGTACGTCTTTAGCTTTTCTTATCACGCCACTTTTCACGATGGCGCATAGTAGTGTTGCCGCGAATATTAATGTTGAAAAATTGCTTGAGACAGAAAAATCCTGGGATGGTGTGTCTTATAAGGGCTACCCTAAGGGAACACCTCAGATTTCGGTTCTGAGGATTACTATTGCGCCAAATACCAGCCTTGCCTGGCATGAGCACCCGATACCTAATACCGCTTATGTGCTGGACGGGACATTAACAGTAGAAAAAAAAGCGACAGGTGAAAAACGACTTTTAAAAACTGGAGAAGTACTACCCGAGATGGTTGATAGCGCGCATCGCGGTTATACAGGTAAAGAAGGTGTGACCCTTGTGGTCTTCTATGCGGGGCAAAAGGGGGTCCCACTTTCTAAACCCGTTGAATAAATGCGGATTAAGGGAAGGATTGATATATCAATTCGGCTCTCGCGCAGTAACAACCCGGCAGCACTAATCACTAATGTGCTCCGGGTCTATAACCGTAAATCAGTCGCTACTCCCCTTCTCCCGGGAACAGGAACGGGTTGATTGAGCTACGGGCGAAGCCTTCCTGCTCCATGCGCGCATCGAGCACCAGTGAGGCGAGGTCATCGGCCACGGCTTCAACGTTCGGGTCCTTTTCCTGATAGAGGATCTTCAGGTAGGTGCCGCAGTCGCCGCAGCTTTCGGCTTTCACCGCCGCCTGCTCGTTATCCAGCGACCAGTAGTGCAAATCTCGGCTCTGCTCGCAGTTGCTGCATTTGACGCGCACCACGTGCCATTCGGATTCACACAGGTTGCAGTGCAGGTAACGCAGCCCCTGCGTTGTGCCAATCTGCACCACGCTTGAGACCGGCATAGAGCCGCACACCGGGCAGTACTGGCGATGTTCGCCATATTCCGCGCGCGCTTTACCGGGGATCAGGTTGGCCATCTGCGCCCAGTACAGCGAGAGCGCCGCCCAGATAAACGGGGCTTTATCGCTGCTGACGGCGGTAAAATCCGAGGCAAACAGCGCGCTCGCCATCTGCTCCAGCTCCTGATCGGCAGCTTTTTCCAGATTCTCAATAACTGCCAGCGCCGGGCCGCTCATCTCCGGCTTCAGTTCGGCGATCATTGAGCGCAGCAGAGTGCGCCAGTGCTTGTCGCGCGGCAGGGTGTGGATATCCAGCGGAGGTTTCCCCTGCGCTGCCGCTTCTTTAATGCGCGCGGTGAGGTCCATCTGCAGCGGATGGTCATACAGCACCACTTCCTGCGCGTGGGCGATAAGCGCAGCGAAGCGCAGATAGTCGCCCAACGGGTTGCTCTCCGCCAGTTCGCGCAGGCGCTCCGCACGGCGGTGATAGAGATTTTTCAGTCTGGGGAATAATAACGGCGGAATTGCTTCCGCCGTGCGTTTCTCGCTATTTCCCAGTTCATCTTGCGGGATTATGCGAATACTCATTCAGTCTTTTTTTCCGTTGTCTTGCGAACTTCACGGTACCAGCGCGGGTGGTGCTTCTTCGCCCACGATTTGGTAACCCAACCTTCCACCATGGCGGTGATGGTGCCTTTCACCCACAGGGCGGCGTAAATATGCACCATGATAACCACAATTAGCGCTACTGCGGCAAATGAATGCAGCATCAGAGCGAACCGGATCACCGGAATGGAGAAAGCAGGCGCGAAATACGGCCGCCAGATAATGATACCGCTCACCAACAGCAGCACCAGGAAGATAATCGCCGCCCAGAATACGCACTTCTGGCCGAAGTTATAACGCCCGGTGTCACCCACTTCCTCGTTGACGACGATCTTACGAATATTCTTCGCCCAAAAGATATCATCCCGATTGATTAGGTTGTGGTGCCAGTAACGGAAAAACATGATGATGAATGAAGCAAACATCACCACGCCGACGAACGGATGCAGGATTCGCGCCAGCTGCGGCGTACCGAGAATATGCATCAGCCAGTTGAAGGACGGGAAGAAAAAGCCCAGCCCGCTCACCGACGCCAGCACGAAGCAGAAGGCGGTGACCCAGTGGTTGATTCGCTCCGGCGCCGAATAGCGCACGATGGTGTCACGTCGTTTCATTTACGCTTCTCCTCTTCACCGTCATCGTCTTCCTCATCTGCACGGTTCGGACCGACACCGACATAGTGGAAGACACTGGCCGCAAAGGTAGCGGCAAAGCCGATCGCCGCCAGCGGTTTCCAGACGCCTTTCCAGAACTTCACGGTTTCGCTGATAGCCGGGTTTTCCGGCAGGCCATGGTACAGATTCGGCTTGTCGGCGTGGTGCAGCACGTACATAACGTGCGTACCGCCGACGCCTGCCGGATCGTACAACCCTGCGTTGTCGTACCCGCGGGTTTTCAGCTCCGCCACGCGCTCTCCGGCCAGCGTTTTCATCGACTCTTTGGTGCCGAAATGAATTGCGCCGGTTGGGCACGTTTTCACGCAGGCCGGTTCCTGGCCCACCACCACACGGTCAACACACAACGTACATTTGTAGACGCGGTTGTCTTCCGGGTTCAGGCGAGGCACATCGAACGGGCAGCCCGCGATGCAGTAACCACAGCCAATGCACTGCTCGGACTGAAAGTCGACGATACCGTTGGCATACTGAATGATTGCTCCTTCCGCCGGACACGCCTTCAGGCAGCCCGGGTCGGCGCAGTGCATGCAGCCATCCTTACGAATGAGCCACTCCAGTTTGTCGTTCTGCTCGACTTCCGAGAAACGCATCACCGTCCAGGACTTGGCGGTCAAATCCGCCGGGTTGTCGTACACCCCGACGTTATGCCCTACCTCGTCACGGATGTCGTTCCACTCAGAACAGGCCACCTGACAAGCTTTACAGCCGATACAGGTGGTCACGTCGATGAGCTTCGCCACTTCCTCCTGGTGATCCCGCGCCTGTGGCGCGGGGGTAAAACCGTTAGTCGCGGAACGACGGATAATGTCTTGCGATTGATAAGCCATAAGTCGTCTCCGTTACACCTTTTCCACGTTCACGAGGAAGGATTTGAACTCCGGCGTCTGCGTGTTGGCGTCACCGACGTACGGCGTCAGCGTGTTGGCGATAAAGCCTTTACGCGCCACCCCTTGATAGCCCCAGTGGATCGGGATCCCGATGGTATCCACTTCCTTATCGTGTACTTTCAGCGTGCGGATACGCTTGGTCACCACCGCTTTGGCTTTGATATAGCCGCGGTTGGAGGAGACCTTCACGGTGTCGCCGTGGGCGATGCCGAGCTTGTTGGCAAGCTTTTCGCCAATCTCGACAAACTGCTCCGGCTGCGCAATCGCGTTCAGCAGCGCATGCTTGGTCCAGTAGTGGAAGTGCTCCGTCAGGCGGTAGGTGGTGCCGACATACGGGAACTTATCCGCTTTACCCATGGCCTCCAGGTCGTCCTTGAACACGCGCGCCGCCGGGTTCGAGACCACGTTTGGATGCAGCGGGTTCGTGCCAAGCGGCGTTTCAAACGGCTCGTAGTGTTCCGGGAACGGCCCTTCCGCCATCTTATCGATAGCAAACAGGCGTCCCATCCCTTCCGGCTGCATGATGAACGGTCCGACATCGCTGCCCGGTGCGGCCGCGCTGTAGTCCGGAATGTCGACGCCGCCCCATTTGGCGCCGTCCCATTTCAGCAGCTGACGCTTCGGATCCCACGGTTTGCCCTGCGGGTCCGCCGAGGCGCGGTTGTACAGAATGCGGCGGTTAAGCGGCCACGCCCACGCCCAGCCGAGCGTATTGCCAAGGCCTGATGGGTCGGCGTTATCGCGTTTGGCCATCTGGTTGCCGTCCGGCGTCCAGCTGCCGGCGAAAATCCAGCAGCCGCTGGAGGTAGTGCCATCGTCGCGCAGTTGAGCAAACGAGCTGAGCTGCTGGCCCTTCTTCACGATCACCGCGCCGGTCGCCGGGTCGGTAATATCGGCAAGCGCTTTACCGTTGCTCTCCATCGCCACTTCTTCCGAGGCAGGCTCATCCGGCGTGGAGTAGTTCCACGTCATGTTGAGTACCGGCTCCGGCGTCGGACCGCCTTCGGTGGCGTACATCTCGCGCAGGCGCATGAAGATACCCGCAAGGATTTCGCCGTCAGTTTTAGCGATCCCCGGGGCGTCGGCGCCTTTCCAGTGCCACTGCAGCCAGCGGCCGGAGTTAACGATGGAGCCGTTCTCTTCGGCGAAGCAGGTTGACGGCAGGCGGAACACTTCGGTCTGAATCTTCGATGGATCGACATCATTCGATTCGCCGTGGTTCTGCCAGAACGTCGAGGTCTCGGTGTTCAGCGGGTCGATGGTCACCAGGAACTTCAGCTTCGACAACGAGGCGACAATCTTGTTTTTGTTCGGGAAGGAGGCCACCGGGTTAAAGCCCTGACACAGATAGCCATTCACTTTGCCCTGGTTCATCATCTCGAAATATTGCAGAACGTCGTAACCCTTGTCCCACTTCGGCAGCCAGTCAAAGCCCCAGTTGTTCTCTTTCGTGGCCTTATCGCCGAAGAAAGCCTTCATCATGGAGACGAAGAATTTCGGGTAGTTGCCCCAGTAGTTCACTTGGGCCTGGAGCAGCGGTTTTGGCGTGTTGGCGGTAAGGTAAGTCTGGAGATCGGTCTGTTTTTCACTCGGCAGCGTCATGTAACCCGGCAGGCTTTGCGACAGCAGGCCGAGGTCAGTCAGACCCTGAATGTTGGAGTGGCCGCGCAGGGCGTTGACGCCGCCGCCCGCCATGCCCATATTGCCGAGCAGCAACTGGATCATCGCCATGGTGCGGATGTTCTGGGCGCCGACGGAGTGCTGTGTCCAGCCGAGCGCGTACAGGAACGACGCCGTTTTGTCATGGGCGCTGGTTTCTGCGATGTATTCGCAGACTTTCAGGAAGTCAGCCTTCGGCGTACCGCAAATCGTCTCCACCATCTCAGGCGTATAGCGGGAAACGTGCTGCTTCAGCAGGTTCCACACGCAACGTGGATGTTGCAGCGTGGTGTCGCGTTTGGCGTAACCGTTTTCATCCAGCTCGTAGTTCCAGCTGGTTTTGTCGTATTTGCGTTTATCAGCGTCGTAGCCCGAGAACAGACCGTCTTCGAACGCGTAATCTTCGCGCACGATAAGGCTGGCGTTGGTGTACGCCTCGGTGTATTCGCGGTTAATTTTTTCGTTGGTCAGCAGATACAGGATCACCCCGGACAGGAAGGTGATGTCGGTACCTGAGCGAATCGGCGTATAGAAGTCCGCCACCGATGCCGTACGCGTAAAGCGGGGATCGATGACAATCAGCTTCGCGCCGTTGTGAATTTTGGCTTCCATCGCCCAGCGGAATCCGACCGGATGCGCTTCAGCGGCGTTACCGCCCATCACCACGATCAGGTTGGCGTTCTTAATATCCACCCAGTGGTTGGTCATCGCACCGCGACCAAATGTTGGAGCAAGACTTGCTACCGTTGGTCCGTGTCAGACACGCGCCTGGTTGTCCACCGCGAGCATACCCAGCGCGCGGGTGAACTTCTGGGTCAGATAACCGGTTTCATTACTGGATGCCGATGCGCACAGCATACCGGTGGAGAGCCAGCGGTTAACGGTGGTTCCTTCGGCATTGGTGGCGATAAAGTTGGCGTCGCGGTCGGCTTTCATCAGTTTTGCGATACGATCGAACGCATCGTCCCAGCTGATTTGCTGCCATTTGTCTGAGCCAGGGGCTCGATATTCAGGGAATTTCAGGCGGCTTTCGGAGTGGATAAAGTCCACCAGACCGGCCCCTTTCGGGCAGAGCGCACCACGGTTGACCGGATGATCCGGATCGCCTTCGATATGGAAGATAGATGCTTTGGCGTTTTTCGCCCCATCGCCGAGACTGTACATTAACAGCCCACAGCCGACAGAACAGTACGTGCAGGTGTTACGGGTTTCACGGGTACGCAGCAGCTTATACTGCCGTGTTTCCGCCAGGGCGATTCCGGGGGCAAAGCCCAGCGCCGCTGCCGTGGTTCCTGCCATACCGCCAGCGCAGACCTTAAAGAACTGTCTTCTGCTGACCTGCATGGTTCGCTCCTTGTTTCGACATTGCTTATGTAGTTTTACTTTGCGGTTGGCACCGCAAAGGTTCAGAATCGGGGGTAATTTCCCTCATTCCCGGAGGGGTATGAATCAGAATACCACATTGCGTGTATGCCTGTTCCAATACGGTTAAAACAAAGTGAACAATATCCATTCCAAACAAGTCAAAAATGTGACTAATGTCACCGGGTTGCGACAGGTTTCGCTCTGGCGACGCCAGGATTTGCAGCACACTCAGCCAGACGAGTTAGCTGAAGAAGTCCCGGTGGCGCTGGTTTACAACGGTATCTCACACGTTGTGATGATGGCGACGCCAAAGGATCTGGAACTGTTCGCCGTCGGTTTTTCCTTATCCGAAGGGATTATAGAAAATCGACGTGAGATTTTTGGGATGGACGTCATTCCGGCCTGTAACGGGTTTGAGGTGCAAATTGAGCTTTCCAGCCGCCGTTTTATGGCGTTAAAGGAACGCCGTCGCGCGCTGGCCGGGCGTACCGGCTGCGGCGTATGCGGCGTCGAGCAGCTCAATGATATCGGCCGACCCGTCGCGCCGTTGCCCTTCACACAGACCTTCTCTCTTCACCACCTTGACGTTGCCCTGGAACATCTTAACGATGTTCAGCCCATCGGACGCTTAAGCGGCTGCACCCACGCAGCGGCTTGGGTGATGCCGTCGGGTAAACTGGCGGGCGGGCATGAGGATGTCGGTCGTCACGTGGCGCTGGATAAACTGCTGGGCCGCCGCGCGGGCGAAAGCGATGCCTGGCAGCACGGTGCCGCGCTGGTCTCCAGCCGGGCGAGCTATGAAATGGTGCAAAAGGCCGCCATGTGCGGCGTTGAAATCCTGTTTGCCGTCTCGGCGGCGACGACGCTGGCGGTTGA
>NZ_JAFAGS010000130.1 GCF_019237635.1 Pluralibacter sp. | reverse complement strand
TGCCGCCTGGACGGAGTCAGCGCCAAATTTCTGCGCATCGACGCTGCGCTGCGTCAGCATAATCTGTTTATCAAGTGCCGCGAGTGCGGCTTCCGCTTTTGCCAGGTTGGCCTCATACTGGCGGGGATCGATGCGAAAAAGCAGATCGCCCTGCCTGACCAACTGATTATCTTTTACCGCCAACTCTACAATGCGGCCATTAACCTCGGGTACAACGTCGATGGTATCAGCAGCAGCATAGGCGTCATCAGTCGATGGAGAGTGATGAACTCGCCAGATAACAAAAGCCAGAACCATTAACGTCAGCACAACCAGAATCAGAGCGGGTATCTTTTTAGCGGGGTTTTTCTTCAGCGAACTTTCCATGGGCGCATCTCAACATGAATTAAAAAAATAACAGCCAACACAGCATGGAGAAGAGGGCAAACAGGCTGGTATAGACAAGCGCGGGAAGACCCGGCTGCACATTTCTTTTTAAAATGAATCGCCGGGCGATCAAGGTCACGATGACACCCGCAATGATGCAAAATAACCAATCGGGATAATAAGCACCGATGACGGATATCGACGGTGACAGCGAACAGCCTGTTAATAGCAAGACAGGCGTATACCAGCAAAATTTTTCTAGTCGTGTCACAACATACGATTTAAATGCTTGCATAATGAAATCTACCCAGACTATTGCTAACAATATCTCTGATGAATAACACAATATAAAGAGGATGGAATTATGGCGACTTTCCCATGAGAGAGGAATATATTTATCGTGCAATCGCACGCATAACTTATTCGATGAATTTATTTTTCAATAAAACTCATAATCACCTTGAATATAATCAGAATTGCAACCTGACATCCGAAGTGTCAATATATAACATCTCTTTTTATTACGATTCGCCGTAATTATACCAGCGCTAATACCGACATTATCTTATTCATATGAATCCCATGAATGAGATAAAATTTTTATGGATAAATACTGTATGTCTCAAAACACCGTAACCCGCGCATTTCATGCCATGGCGAAACCCAGCGGCCCCGACTGTAACCTGAATTGCGCCTACTGTTTCTATCTCGAAAAGCATGCTTTGTATGAATCGAGTACACAACCACGCATGAGCGAGGCCATCCTGGAACGGTATGTACGCGATTACATCGCCTCAGTCGAACCGGAGTCTGAGGTCGCCTTTACCTGGCAAGGCGGGGAGCCGACGCTGTTGGGGCTAAATTTTTATCGTCATGCCGTCGCCTTACAGGCCAAATACGGTGCAGGCCGCAAGATCACTAACAGTTTTCAAACCAATGGCATTTTGCTGGACGATGAGTGGTGTGCGTTTTTTGTCCGCCATCATTTTTTGATTGGACTGTCGCTTGATGGACCCGAAGAGATTCATAACGAGTACCGTCTGACGAAAAAAGGCCGTCCAACGCATAAACTGGTTATGCGCGCCTTAGCCCGGCTTCAGCGACATGGGGTGCAGTATAACGTGCTGGCATGCGTGAACCGCCGCAGTGCCCAATCCCCCGAAAAAGTATACGATTTTCTCGTCGCCAGCGGAGTTCAATTTATCCAGTTTCTCCCTGTTGTTGAACGGTGCCACACCAGCAATACAGTGACGGACTGGTCAGTTCCCCCTAAAGACTATGGTGCGTTTCTCTGTAAAATTTTCGACCGCTGGATTGCACGCGACGTAGGTCGCGTTTTCGTGATGAACATTGAATGGGCGTTCGCTAACTTCGTTGGCGCGCCGGGCGCTGTTTGTCATCATCAACCGACCTGCGGGCGTTCTGTTATTGTCGAGCATAACGGCGATGTCTACGCCTGCGATCACTATGTCTATCCGCAATACCATTTAGGGAATATCTGCGACCATACTTTCGCCGCTATGCTGGATTCCCACCAGCAAGTGACCTTTGGAGAGGAAAAACTCACAACATTGCCCGAGCAGTGCCAAAAATGCCCGGTACTCAGAGCATGCTGGGGCGGCTGCCCGAAGCATCGTTTCGCGTTAACAAAAGAAGGGAAACCAGGCGTGAATTATCTCTGCGAGGGCTTTCGGCTCTACTTTCAACATTTACCGCCCTATCTGAAGGCCATGGCTGACTTGATAGCTATCGGTCGTCCCGCAAGCGATATCATGCAGGCACATTTACATCACACTAAAACCCGGATGTAAAACGCCAGCCTTCTGAAGAAGGCTGGCTTTCATTCCCGGCATTTTACATTTTAATCTGTACCTTAGGCGGGTATTTCTTCAAAATTTCCATGTAGTTATGAGCTTCTGCTTGCAATGGAACGCCCATCGGTATGTGTCGAATACCAACACTGTCGTCTTCCTGCGGATTGGTATACAGGTTAAATATCATCGTTCCAGCAGTCCTCATCACCGCGCCGGTGAACCCGCCCTGATAACCCGTCTGCGTGAAAGCGAAAGGTTGCTGAATAAGCAGGTGATATTTGAATTCATCAATACGAACGGCGGATAACTCACCATTGAGGAAATAGTGCTCAGCCTTACGGTTGGACTGCCCGTTTGCACCAATGAAGAACGATGATTGATCAACGCCATCAATAAACGTTTTCGCAGGGATCAGTTTATCCAGTTTTGCGCCAGGAAATCCTGCTAACGCGAGACTGGTGGGGAATAAATCCGCCAAATCCACAATACCGTCAGATTTACGCGGCTGAACCATTCCTTTACAGTAAACAAAGGTGGGTACACGAACACCTCCTTCCCAGGTTGAGCCTTTCGCACCACGGAACGGCGTACGCCCATGCGGGGGTATCTCTGCTTCCGGCCCATTGTCGGAGGTCAAGACAATCAGCGTATTGTCCAACTGTCCACTGGTCTCCAGCGCCTTATACAGATTGGCGAAGACATCGTTCATCTCCACGATACAATCACTGTAAGAAGTCCGTGCTGGAGAACGTCCTGCATAATAAGCATTGGGATAGTTGTCAAAATGGCAACCACGCGTTCCATAATAGAGGAAGAAAGGTTTGTCTTTATTCGCCATCTTATTAATAAATTCAACACCATACTTCATCCAACGCTGATCGAGATCTTCCATATACTTCGGTGTGATTTCGGCAACCGCTTCCTCCTTACCGCCACGTACCGCATGAACATCGTTTTTATCAAATGGCAGATTTTTAATATATTGAGTACGAGAAGGGCTTAGCGCCACCTCCGGGTTGACATGCGGGTCGCGCCATTCTGTGTACATATCCGACACTGAATTAAAGCCACGGAAGTCGTCAAAGCCAACATTTTGCGGCTGCGACCCTGTGTTCTCACCCATATGCCATTTGCCGATCGCCTGGGTGACGTAACCCTGATCGTGCAGCAGCTGTGGCAGCGTCGTCAGACCTTCCAGCCCACCAGGCATACCATACATTGGCGGCATAAGAATGCCATGATGAACAGAATATTGGCCTGTCATTATGGTTGCGCGTGTCGGAGAAGAGCTCGGTTGCGAATACGCGGATGTCAGGATCAACCCCTGGCTGGCCACCGCATCAATATCAGGTGTGGGATTACCAACCGCCTCTCCCCCACCGTTGAACCCCATATCCATCCAGCCCACATCATCAAGGATAAACACCACAATATTGGGTTTCTTACCGGTTTTTTTCTCTAACTCAGCCAACTTTTGTTGCGTCTCTTTATCCTGTGAGGGATGAGATATAACCGGCATCATATTGTCAGCGATTTTTGTCGTTGGCGTAGTAATGTATTGGTTAGGGTGATCGTACCCGTTAAACCCGTGCCGCGCCGTCGCTGTTGCTGGCGATTCCGCTGCGTTAACAGCCAGAGGAATCGCGGCAGCTACGGCTATTGCCAGCAGCCTGCGAGAAAATATAAAGTCCATAATTATAGCTCCATTTAATTTCACCCTCCCGACAAGGGAGTATGATGATAAGTGAGCAAAAGCCATGACCTTAACAATCAGAGTCTGCAACGCAATGGTTAACACTACACAAACACGTAATATGAGACGCTCACTTGTGAATGGTCATAGATTCACCCATGCCCGCACAATATAACCCCCTCTCTCATTTTGTAAATATTACAATGCCGTCAACATTAACAACCCACCATTTTAAAATGTAAATTTTATTAATTAAGCCACCTCGCAAAACCAATAAACCAATTATCATGAATATATTTGCAAACAAATATTCATGATAATTATTAACTCACATTCACCTTGAGAATATAAAAATAAAATGGCGCGGGAGAAACCCGCGCCGGAATGAATTAAAAATAAATTACAGCGGCTGCGTCTGTGCCTCGACCACCGCCAGCGCCACCATATTGACGATACGGCGAACGGAGGCGATCGGCGTCAACACGTGCACCGGTTTCGCTACCCCCATCAGCACCGGTCCGACGGTTACCCCTTCAGAACTGGAAACGCGCAGCAGGTTATAGCTGATGCGCGCGGCTTCCATATTCGGCATCACCAGAATATTGGCGGCGCCTTTCAGCGGGCTGTCCGGCATCCGGTCGAGACGAATGCTCTCCACCAGCGCGGCATCGCCGTGCATTTCGCCGTCAATCATCAGCTCAGGGTCACGCTCGCGCACCAGCGCCAGGGTGGTGCGCATTTTGGTCGCCGCCGGACAGTTGGAGGAGCCAAAGTTGGAGTGTGACAGCAGCGCCACGCGCGGTTCAATACCGAAACGACGCACGGTTTCCGCCGCCATCAGGGTAATATCCGCCAGCTGTTCCGCCGTCGGATCGTCGTTGACGTAGGTGTCGGCGATAAAGGTGTTGCCGCTTGGCAGCAGCAACGCGTTCATGGCGCCTGCGGTCTGTACGCCGTCACGGTAGCCAAACAGCGGCTGGATAACGTTAAAGTGCTCGTGATAATCGCCCACGGTGCCGCAAATCATCGCGTCCGCTTCGCCACGCTGCACCATGATGGCACCGATCACCGTAGTGTTGCTGATCACATGACGCTGCGCCTGCTCCTGGGTGATGCCGCGGCGCTTCATAATGTGGTAGTACTCGCTCCAGTACTCTTTAAAACGCGGGTCCGACTCGTTGTTTACGATTTCAAAATCCACGCCCGGTTTGATCTGCAGACCCAGCTTCTGGATACGCATTTCAATCACGTTCGGACGGCCAATCAGAATCGGTTTCGCCAGCCCCAGCGTAATCATCTCCTGGGTGGCGTGCAGAACGCGGGTATCTTCCCCTTCCGCCAGCACCACGCGTTTGGGCTCTTTACGCGCCTGGGAGAAAATCGGCTTCATGAACAGGTTGGTTTTATATACAAACTCGCTCAGCTTGTCTTCGTAAGCGCTAAAGTCTTCGATAGGACGCGTCGCCACACCGGACACCATCGCCGCTTTGGCGACCGCTGGCGCAATCTTCACGATAAGACGCGGGTCGAACGGTTTTGGAATGATGTATTCCGGACCAAAGCTCAGATCCTGATCGCCATAGGCCGATGCCACAACTTCGCTCTGCTCGGCGTGCGCCAGTTCAGCAATCGCCTGCACGGCGGCAAGTTTCATCTCTTCGTTGATGGCCGTCGCGCCAACATCCAGCGCCCCGCGGAAAATGAACGGGAAGCACAGTACGTTGTTCACCTGGTTAGGATAGTCGGAACGACCGGTACAGATAATCGCGTCCGGGCGAACCGCTTTCGCCAGCGGCGGCAGAATTTCCGGCTCCGGGTTCGCCAGCGCCAGAATCATCGGCGCGCGCGCCATTTTCTTCACCATCTCAGGGGTCAGCACCTTCGGTCCGGAACAACCGAGGAAAATATCGGCGCCGTCAATCACATCGTCCAGCGTGCGCTTGCCGTCATCCACCACCGCGTAGGCCGCTTTCGTCTCTACCATATTGGGCTCGCGGCCCTGGTAGATAACGCCTTTCGAGTCACAGACCACGATGTTGTGTTTCTGCATCCCCAGCGCCACCAGCAGGTTCATACAGGCAATCGCCGCCGCCCCTGCCCCGGAAACCACCATACGGACGTCGGAAAGATTCTTCTCCACCACGCGCAGACCGTTGAGGATAGCGGCGGTACTGATGATCGCCGTCCCGTGCTGGTCGTCGTGGAAAACCGGAATATTCATGCGCTCGCGCAGCTTCTGCTCAATGTAGAAACATTCAGGCGCCTTAATGTCTTCAAGGTTGATGCCGCCAAACGTCGGCTCAAGGGCGGCGACCACGTCGATAAGCTTATCCGGATCGTGCTCATCAACCTCGATATCGAACACGTCGATACCGGCGAATTTCTTAAACAGCACCCCTTTACCTTCCATCACCGGCTTACCGGCCAGCGCGCCGATATTGCCAAGGCCCAGCACCGCCGTACCGTTGGACACCACCGCCACCAGGTTGCCGCGCGCGGTGTATTTGTACGCTGCCAGGGGATCTTTTTCGATTTCGAGACACGGTGCGGCAACGCCTGGCGAATAGGCCAGCGCCAGATCGCGCTGCGTCGCCAGAGGCTTCGTTGGAGAGACCTGGATTTTCCCCGGGATCGGGAATTCATGGAAGTCGAGAGCACTTTGTTTTAACTGGTCATCCATTTAATGTTCCTTTCACGTAGCGTTCTGTAGGTAGGAATGCGTTTCAGCGTCTCCTGGTGCTAACCATTAAGTATCGCCGTTGAGCGCGTCATAAACTTTGAAGGCCGCCATATTCCCGGCATCGCAGCAGTTTTTTTGTTATCAATTTTTAACACCCATGTTACCGGGTATCAAAAGCAACACCATCCCCGTCTGCTATGCTTTTTTGTTATGCACGTCATGACTTTTCCAGAAACACGAGCGTAAAAGCTCCGCTTTTAAGGAGACTTTTTCATGAATCAGCTAGACGGCATTAAACAATACACCACCGTCGTCGCCGACAGCGGCGATATCGAGTCAATTCGGCATTATCAGCCGGAAGATGCCACCACCAACCCCTCCCTGCTGCTAAAAGCCGTCGGGCTGGCGCAGTACGCCCCGCTCATTGATGACGCCGTGGCCTGGGCTAAACAGCAGAGCAGCCACCGCGAGCAGCGCGTGATTGACGCCTGCGATAAGCTGGCGATTAACGTCGGCGTCGAGATCCTCAAAAGCATCCCCGGACGCGTTTCGACGGAAGTGGACGCCCACCTCTCTTTCGATAAAGAAAAAAGCATCAATAAAGCCCAACGGCTGATCGCGCTGTACGCCGCCCAGGGAATTGATAAATCACGGGTACTGATAAAGCTGGCGTCCACCTGGGAGGGGATCCGCGCCGCCGAGGTGCTGGAAAAAGAGGGCATTCACTGCAACCTGACGCTGCTGTTCTCCTTTGCCCAGGCGCGCGCCTGCGCCGAAGCGGGCGTTTTTCTGATATCACCGTTTGTCGGGCGCATCTACGACTGGTATCAGCAGCGCGAACCGATGGACCCGTACGTGGCGGAGAATGACCCCGGCGTCAGATCGGTACGCAATATTTACGATTATTTCAAACAGCACCGCTATGACACCATCGTCATGGGCGCCAGCTTCCGCCGCACCGAGCAGATCCTCGCGCTGGTCGGCTGTGACCGCCTGACCATCGCCCCTGCCCTGCTGAAATCGCTGCAGGAGAGCGATGCGCCGGTCATCCGCAAGCTGGTTCCGCCTTCGCTGTATTTCCAACATCCGGTCGCGATGAGCGAAACCGAATTCCGCTGGGAGCATAACCAGGACGCCATGGCGGTGGATAAGCTGGCGGAAGGTATCCGCCTGTTCGCCGTCGATCAGCGCAAACTGGAAGATCTACTGGCGGCCAAACTGTAACTTTTGCCACGGAGTTAACTATGTCCCGAAGAGAGCTTGCTAACGCGATTCGCGCCCTGAGTATGGATGCCGTGCAAAAAGCCAATTCCGGCCATCCCGGCGCGCCGATGGGAATGGCGGATATCGCCGAAGTGCTGTGGAACGATTTTCTCAAACACAACCCAAACGATCCCCACTGGTACGATCGCGACCGCTTTATTTTATCCAACGGTCACGCCTCCATGTTGCTCTACAGCCTGTTGCACCTGAGCGGCTATGACCTGCCGATATCTGAGTTGAAAAACTTCCGTCAGTTGCACTCCAAAACGCCAGGCCACCCGGAGCTCGGCTATACGCCTGGCGTAGAAACCACCACCGGACCGCTGGGCCAGGGGCTGGCGAATGCCGTCGGTATGGCGATTGCCGAACGGACGCTGGCCGCGCAGTTCAATCAGCCGGGTCATGAGATAGTTGATCACTACACCTGGGTGTTTATGGGCGACGGCTGCCTGATGGAGGGAGTCTCTCACGAGGCCTGTTCGCTGGCGGGAACACTGGGACTCGGCAAGCTGATTGGCTTTTACGATCACAACGGCATCTCGATTGACGGAGAAACCAAAGGCTGGTTTACCGACGATACCGCCAGACGCTTCGAAGCCTATCACTGGCACGTCATTCATGATATCGACGGTCATGACCCGCAGGCGGTAAAGCGCGCCATCGAAGAGGCCCAGCGCGTGAAAGATAAGCCATCGCTTATCATGTGCCGGACCATTATCGGCTTCGGCTCGCCGAACAAAGCGGGTAAAGAGGAGGCTCACGGCGCGGCGCTGGGCGAAGAAGAAGTCGCACTGGCGCGCCTGCAACTCGGCTGGAAGTACCCGGCGTTTGAAATCCCTCGCGAAATCTACAGCGCCTGGGATGCCCGGGACAAAGGTGAAAAAGCGCAGCACGGCTGGAACGAGAAGTTCGCGGCCTACGAGAAAGCGCATCCGCATCTGGCGGCGGAGCTCGTGCGCCGTATGCGCGGCGAACTGCCTGACAACTGGCAGCAGGTGACCCACGACTGGATTGCCAGAATGCAGTCAGAACCGGCGAAGATAGCCAGCCGCAAAGCCTCACAAAACACCCTCAACGCCTATGGCCCTGACCTGCCGGAACTGCTCGGCGGCTCGGCGGATCTGGCGCCCAGCAACCTGACTATCTGGAAAGGTTCTCGCTCGATTAAAGAGGACCACGCGGGCAACTACCTGCACTACGGCGTGCGCGAATTCGGGATGACCGCTATCGCCAACGGCATCGCGCATCACGGCGGGTTTATCCCCTATACCGCCACGTTCCTGATGTTCGTCGAATACGCCCGCAACGCCGCGCGCATGGCGGCGCTGATGAAGGCGCACCAGATTATGGTCTACACCCATGACTCCATCGGACTTGGGGAAGACGGCCCGACGCATCAGGCGGTGGAACAACTCGCCAGCCTGCGGCTTACCCCTAACTTCAGCACCTGGCGGCCATGCGATCAGGTCGAAACTGCGGTCGCCTGGAAGGCCGCCGTTGAGCGCAACCACGGTCCGACGGCATTGATTTTGTCGCGGCAAAACCTGCTGCAGATGGCGCGTTCTGTGGAGCAGGTACAGGCCATCGCCCGCGGCGGATATGTGTTAAAAGACGCGGGCGGTAAACCAGACCTGATTCTTATCGCCACCGGTTCGGAGGTGGAAATCACCGTACAGGCCGCCGAAACGCTGCGGGCGGAAGGGGTGAACGTGAGGGTGGTATCGCTGCCGTCAACCGACGTGTTTGACGCCCAGGACGCTCAGTACCGCGAGTCGGTGCTGCCGTCAGGCGTCACCGCCCGGGTGGCGGTAGAGGCCGGGATCGCCGACTACTGGTACAAATACGTCGGTCTCAAGGGGGCTATCGTCGGCATGACGCAGTACGGTGAATCTGCGCCTGCGGACAAACTGTTCCCGCATTTCGGCTTCACCGTCGACAACGTGCTCGCGAAGGCGAGAAAAGTACTTAACGGGTGATCCACAGCGTGGGCCAGGCATCTGGCCCCTGCCAGTTATCGCACACCGGCATACCGGCATACCGCACCAGGCGAAAGCGCTGGCCATCATAGCGCCAGCGCGTTTGCACGCCGCAGTCGCCTGCGCCTCGCAGCTTCTCAAGGGTCGTCAGCTCCTGCGTGTTACCGTCAAAGCTGGCGTTCACCAGCTCAATTTCGCGGTTGTCGCTGTCCGGGGGCAGAAACGGCAGACGCAGGTTTATCTGCCGGGCGGCAAACGGTTTTTCGCGGGAGACCAGCCAGGCCAGGTAAATGGTGTTGTACGCGCCGGATTCGCAGCTCTGGATCAGCAGCGCTTTTTCATCGGTCAGCGGCGTGACCCAAATTTCACGGCGCTGAGGATCGAGAGAGCAGGCGCTGTTATTCATGCGAACGTTACCGTAATCCAGCAGATCGTTGAGCTCTTCGCGACTGAACGGCGCCGCCGTTGGATTGATTCTGGCGACCGATTTCAGCGCCGGGGCAGGCGGTACGCTCAGCGGCGGATCGTCGCCTTTGCCAATCCAGGCGGTCTCGCTACCCACGCGTTTTTGCCGGTCGTCAATGAACAACAGCGCGGCTTTCAGCCCCTGCAGGGAGATGCTCTGGTTGCCCTGCTTCAGGCCGATCGCCTGCCCTTCCTGGATGTGCTGCAAAAACCGGTTGATCGTGGCGCTGTCGCTGGTGCTCAACAACCACGGCGTAAGCTGCCAGCGCTCGCCGGTCAGCGTCAGAGGTTGTCCGTCAAACAGCAGTCGCGGCGCAACGGCTGGCGTTTTGGGCAGCAGATTCTCCGGCCCGCCCAGCTCTATGCGCAGGCTGGCATCGGCGTGAGCGCCAGCGCTGCGGCCAAGGGTCATTACCAGCCCGTGATGCGTCCCGACGTTGCGGGCGAGACAGAAATTCTGGTTGTTACAGGTCACCAGCCAGTCGTCAAAGGTTTGCTGCGCAGGGGCGGCCCAGGTCAGAAATGACGGGCAC
The DNA here is from genome assembly GCF_019237635.1 of Pluralibacter sp. GTDB lineage: Bacteria > Pseudomonadota > Gammaproteobacteria > Enterobacterales > Enterobacteriaceae > Enterobacter_B. The sequence goes on along the minus strand of NZ_JAFAGS010000130.1, from coordinate 22,462 downwards.
CAGGCCAGAAAGAGAAGGAAAATGAAACGATAGCGCACAGAACAACCCCAGAAGAAAAAAACCACAATGCTCTGGGGTCATCCTGGCGCAACGCAGCGGTTACGCTCAATCGGATTAGTCCATTAAACCCGCATTTTGCAGGTACTGCAGCAGAATGACGGCTTTTCCATCACAAATTTCACCGCGCTTCATCATCGCCAGCGCCTCAACAAACGGCAGTTCCAGGACTTCGATAGCTTCATCCTCGACGCCGCCGCCAGCATTCGCGCGCAGGCTGTCATCATATTCGGCGATGAAGAAGTACACAATTTCGGTCACGCCGCCTGGCGACATATACAGCTCGAAAACTTTGCGCACCTCGCCGACCTGGTAGCCGGTCTCTTCGATGGCCTCTTTGCGGATACAGGCTTCCGGCTCGTCGTCATCCAGCAGACCCGCGCAGGTTTCTATCAGCATGCCGTTTTCATTACCATTGACCCAGGTGGCGATACGGAACTGGCGTACCAGCACTACCGTCTGCTTGCGCGGGTTATAGAGCAGAATTGTAGCTCCATTGCCCCGGTCGTAGACCTCTCGTTTATGGTGGATGACTTCGCCATTTTTTTGCGTTAAATCGTAGGTGATATTGCGTAACACGAAATAGTTGTCTGACAGGATCTTATCTTTGATAACCTCAATTTTAAACGACATACGGTCTCCTCAGCGTCAGAATGAGCAAACATCTTACGCCGCCGATCCCGGTTTGTCGTCAGCGGGCCACGTCTGTTTTTGTATGGCTATGCGCAAAAGCGGCATGATAATTTACAATATCTCCTTAATTTCTCCACGTTTGCTTCAGGCCATACCGCTACAGTGTGCGAAGCCGTGTCATAACAAGAAAATGAGCAAAATGAGGTCCTGATTCCAATGGCGAATTTCTTTATCGATCGCCCCATTTTTGCCTGGGTACTGGCCATCCTGTTGTGCCTGACAGGAACCCTGGCAATTCTATCGCTACCCGTTGAACAATACCCCGATCTGGCGCCGCCGAACGTGCGTATTACGGCCAACTACCCGGGTGCTTCGGCGCAGACGCTGGAGAATACCGTGACGCAGGTTATTGAGCAGAATATGACCGGGCTCGATAACCTGATGTACATGTCCTCGCAGAGCAGCTCCGCAGGCCAGGCGACGATCACCCTTACCTTTAGCGCCGGGACGGACCCCAACGAAGCGATGCAACAGGTGCAAAACCAGCTGCAATCGGCAATGAAAAAACTGCCGCAAGCCGTTCAGGACCAGGGCGTGACGGTGCGTAAAACCGGTGATACCAACATCCTGACCATCGCGTTCGTGTCGACTGACGGCAGTATGGATAAGCAGGATATTGCCGACTACGTCGCCAGTAACATCCAGGAGCCGCTCAGCCGTATTAACGGCGTAGGGGATATTTCGGCCTACGGTTCGCAATATTCGATGCGTATCTGGCTCGACCCGGCGAAGCTCACCAGCTACCAGTTGACCACCAAAGACGTCACCGACGCCATCTCATCGCAGAACGCGCAAATTGCCGTCGGCCAGCTTGGGGGGACGCCCTCCGTCGATAAGCAGGCGCTGAACGCGACGATTAACGCCCAGTCGCTGCTGCAAACGCCGCAGCAGTTCCGGGATATTACCCTGCGCGTCAATCAGGACGGATCGCTGGTGACGCTTGGCGATGTCGCTAAAGTCGAGCTGGGCGCGGAAAATTATGACTATCTTAGTTTTTACAACCGCAACCAGGCCTCCGGTCTGGGCATCCAACTGGCATCCGGCGCCAACGAGATGCAAACCGCCGAGCTGGTGCTAAACAGACTGGATCAGCTGTCGCACTATTTCCCGCACGGGCTGGAGTACAAAATCGCCTACGAGACCACCTCCTTCGTGAAGGCGTCAATCCACGATGTGGTGAAGACGCTGCTCGAAGCTATCGCGCTGGTGTTCCTGGTGATGTACCTGTTTTTGCAAAACTTCCGCGCCACGCTGATCCCAACCATCGCGGTACCGGTGGTGCTGATGGGCACCTTCTCCATCCTGTTCGCCTGCGGTTACAGTATTAACACCCTGACGATGTTTGCGATGGTGCTGGCGATAGGGCTGCTGGTGGATGACGCTATCGTGGTAGTGGAAAACGTCGAACGCATCATGAGCGCCGAAGGGCTTTCGCCCAAAGAGGCGACCCGCAAATCTATGGGACAGATACAGGGCGCGCTGGTGGGGATCGCCATGGTGCTGTCGGCGGTATTCGTGCCGATGGCTTTCTTCGGCGGCACTACCGGGGCTATCTATCGCCAGTTCTCGATTACCATCGTTTCCGCGATGGTGCTGTCGGTGCTGGTGGCGTTGATTCTCACCCCGGCGCTGTGCGCAACGCTGCTCAAACCGATACAAAAAGGCGAAGAGCACGGTAAAAAAGGTTTCTTCGGCTGGTTTAACAGGGTGTTCAATCGCAATGCCGAACGCTATGAAACTGCGGTAGGCAGGATCCTGCACCGCAGCGTGCGCTGGATGCTTATCTACGTACTGTTGCTGGGCGGCATGGTTGTGCTGTTTATGCGCCTGCCGACCTCCTTCCTGCCGCTGGAAGACCGCGGTATGTTCCTGACGTCAGTGCAGTTGCCCAGCGGCTCAACGCAGCAACAAACGCTGAAAGTGGTTAAAAAAGTGGAAGATTACTTTTTCAGCCACGAACAGGCGAACATCGCCTCGGTATTTTCAACCATCGGTTCCGGCCCCGGCGGCAACGGGCAGAATGTGGCGCGGATGTTCGTTCGACTGAAAGACTGGGGCGAACGCGATCCGAAAACCGGCACTTCCTTTGCCATTATCGAACGCGCCACCAACGCGTTTAACCAGATAAACGAAGCCCGCGTCTTTGCGAACAACCCGCCTGCCATCAGCGGTCTGGGCAGTTCAGCTGGTTTCGACATGGAGCTTCAGGATCACGCCGGTCAGGGTCATGCGGCGCTGATGGCGGCCCGCGATAAGCTTTTGTCGCTGGCCGCTAACAACGACCAGCTCACCCGCGTGCGTCACAACGGCCTCGACGACAGCCCGCAGCTGCAGGTGGATATCGACCAGCGAAAAGCGCGGGCGCTGGGGGTGTCTATCGACGACATCAACGATACCCTGCAAACGGCCTGGGGTTCGGACTACGTTAACGACTTTATGGACCGTGGCCGCGTGAAGAAGGTTTATGTACAGGCCGCCGCGCCGTATCGCATGCTGCCGGACGATATCAACTTGTGGTATGTGCGCAACAATAGCGGCGAAATGGTGCCGTTCTCCGCGTTTGCCACCTCGCGCTGGCAGACCGGCTCGCCGCGTCTTGAGCGTTACAACGGCTACTCTGCGCTGGAGATTATCGGCGAGGCCGCGCCGGGCGTGAGTACCGGCACCGCAATGGGCGTGATGGAGCAACTGGTCAGCCAGCTGCCGACTGGCTTTGGCCTTGAGTGGACGGCGATGTCGTACCAGGAACGTCTCTCCGGCTCCCAGGCGCCAGCGCTGTACGCTATCTCTCTGCTGGTGGTGTTCCTGTGCCTGGCGGCGCTGTATGAAAGCTGGTCTGTGCCGTTTTCCGTCATGCTGGTGGTACCGCTGGGGGTGATCGGCGCGTTGCTGGCCACCTGGATGCGCGGCCTGGAAAACGACGTTTACTTCCAGGTGGGGCTATTAACGGTCATCGGCCTGTCGGCGAAAAACGCCATTCTGATCGTAGAGTTCGCCAACGAGATGAATGCCAAAGGTCAGGATTTGCTGGCGGCGACGTTGCACGCCTGCCGCCAGCGCCTGCGTCCGATTCTCATGACCTCACTGGCGTTTGTCTTCGGCGTGCTGCCGATGGCCACCAGCACCGGGGCAGGCTCCGGTAGCCAGCACGCGGTCGGTACCGGCGTGATGGGGGGGATGATTTCCGCCACCATTCTCGCCATTTTCTTCGTACCGCTGTTCTTTGTGCTGGTTCGCCGCCGCTTCCCGCTGAAGGGGCCGCAGGAATAATCACCAGAAATAGAAAAGGCGACCTGTCGGTCGCCTTTTCTTGTCATGCTCTTTATTTAGCGCAGCGGTTTACTTCAGAAAATCATTTACGAAGCATGCCTTCAATAAAATCTTTCCAGTTCCCCAGTTCACGTTCAATCATAATGGCCTCTCTTATTATTATGGTTAGTTTAAGGAAACTCTCTCGCGATGTGAAGATCATTTAACCAATAACTATGATTGCTCCTCCTGGGGCGGATTGCAGGGTTACAGTAACTATGGCGCTATACCCACAAATTTAATGTGACTTATAGCAATATTTTGAAACACCCCTGCAAACGGGAAAAATTCGTTGTTTATGCACTTTTATTGACAATTTACTCATATAAATTCTGAACCTTTTCCCCCGCAGAACATTATCTCTCGCAACTTAATTCGCGTATTATTCCATCGAAAATTTTGAGTAATTTACCTGCGTTATACAAAAAGGATTAAACATGATCACGATGTACGGAATAAAGAACTGCGACACCATCAAAAAGGCCCGCCGCTGGCTGGAAGCCCAGCAGCTTGAATACCGTTTCCACGACTATCGCGCTGACGGTCTGGAACGTGCGCAGCTGAACGCGTTTATCGACGAACTGGGCTGGGAAGCGCTGCTGAACACCCGCGGCACCACCTGGCGTAAACTGGACGAAAACCTGCGCGCCTCGGTAACCAACGCCGATGCAGCCGCCGCGCTGATGCTGGAAATGCCGGCAATCATCAAACGCCCATTGCTCTGCGCGCCGGGTAAGCCTATGCTGCTGGGTTTCAGCGATTCCAGTTACCAAACATATTTTAACGAGGTGTAGTTTATGTCTTGCCCGGTCATTGAGCTGGCTCAGCAGCTTATTCGCCGCCCTTCCCTTAGCCCCGATGATGCAGGATGCCAGGCGCTGATGATTGAGCGCCTTCGCGCCATGGGTTTTACCGTCGAAGCGATGGACTTTGGCGACACGCAAAACTTCTGGGCGTGGCGCGGTAAGGGCGAGACCCTTGCCTTTGCCGGACACACCGATGTCGTCCCGGCGGGCGATGCGAACCGCTGGATCAACCCGCCGTTTGAACCCACTATTCGCGACGGCATGCTGTTTGGCCGCGGCGCGGCGGATATGAAAGGATCGCTGGCGGCGATGGTCGTTGCGGCAGAGCGCTTTGTCACCCAGCACCCGAATCATAAAGGACGGCTGGCGTTTCTGATAACCTCTGATGAAGAGGCCAGCGCCACCCACGGCACCGTCAAAGTGGTCGAAGCGCTAATGGCGCGCAATGAACGTCTGGACTACTGCCTGGTCGGCGAACCGTCGAGCACCGAAGTGGTCGGCGATGTGGTCAAAAACGGTCGTCGCGGCTCGCTCACCTGCAATCTGACCATTCACGGTGTTCAGGGGCATGTCGCCTACCCGCATCTGGCCGATAACCCGGTCCATCGCGCCGCGCCGATGATTAACGAGCTGGTGGCTATTGAGTGGGATAAAGGCAACGACTACTTCCCGCCGACCAGTATGCAGATTGCCAATATCCAGGCAGGCACCGGCAGCAACAACGTGATCCCAGGCGATCTTCACGTCCAGTTCAACTTCCGCTTCAGCACCGAATTGACCGACGAGACAATCAAAGCGAAAGTGGTCGCGCTGCTGGAAAAACACCAACTGCGCTACACCGTCGACTGGTGGCTCTCCGGCCAGCCGTTCCTGACCGGACGCGGCAAGCTCGTTGATGCGGTCGTCAACGCCATTGAGCACTATAATGAGGTGAAACCGCAGCTGCTGACCACCGGCGGGACGTCCGACGGACGTTTTATCGCCCGCATGGGCGCGCAGGTGGTGGAGCTGGGGCCGGTGAATGCCACCATTCATAAAATTAATGAGTGTGTGAACGCGGCCGACCTGCAGCTTCTGGCCCGCATGTATCAGCGCATTATGGAACAGCTGGTTGCTTAACGAGACATTGAAAAGAGGTATTGCACATGGACTGGCTGGCTAAATACTGGTGGACCCTGGTGCTGGTCTTTTTGGTAGGCGTTATCCTTAACGTCATCAAAGATCTCAAGCGCGTGGATCACAAAAAATTTCTCGCCAATAAACCGGATCTCCCGCCGCATCGTGATTTTAACGATAAATGGGACGATGACGACTGGCCGAAGAAAGACCAGAAGAAGTAACCCGTGCTTCGCTCTTCCCCCTCTCCCGCGCCCGGGAGAGGGCAGAGTGAAGAACGAGGGTAATCACATCAGCTCAATCACATCGTCATCTTTCGGCGTGCTGCCGCTTAACGCCTCATCGAAATAGTGCTTCGGCACGGTAAAACGCAGATGGTCGAGCGCCAGCTGCACGCTGCGGTCATCAATGGCATGGCCTAAGTCCTCCACGATATCCAGCGTCACATCGCCGCCAGCGTTCACCAGCGCTTCCTGCGCCGCCACGGCGTAGGCCAGATCAATGACCCTGTCTTCTCCGCCGTGGATCAAATGAATCGTGGTCGAGGTATCGGCATGAGACGGCAGCGTGGCATAACGACCGTTAAACGCAATGACGCGCGAGGCAAGGCCGGGTTCAGCCTTGATGCTTTCAAGCGACATAATTGCCCCTTGGGAAAAACCGATAAGCGCAGTCGCCGTCGGACCGACGCCGCTCTGCGCCTGCCAGTATTTTACGGTGTCGATAAACGTTGGCATGATGCCGTCAACACGCTGCTGGCGGTTCTCCTCCGTTACGCCCTGAACGGAAAACCACTGACGCCCCGGAACAGGCCCGCAGGGTTCAGCGCCGCCGATACTGACAATCAGCGCATCAGGAAACAAGGGTGCGAAGAAGCGGCCAATCTGTCCCATCGATACCGGGTTGTCGCCAACGCCATGAAACAACAGCAGCAACTGTTTCGCCGGAGCGGATGGGCTTTGCACAACAAAATGATCGTGTTTCATGGCAATCTCCTTACTGTATTGGCGAGAAGTCTACGCCGCTCAGCGCTAATGACCATGACATTTAACTGAATGAGTGAGTGAAAAAAATTGCAGTTGGGCGACCTCTTCGCACAGCGCCGCTGTACGTACCGGGTCGCACGCCAGCAGCGCCCTGCCCGCCTCTTCACGCATGCGCGCCAGCAGTGCCTTGCGCCCCGACAGGCCCAGCGTCCGACATAATGTCGACTCCTCTTCCTGTTGCAGCCGTCCGCGCAACGCCGGGCAGGTTTCGTGAACCTGCAACAACAAACGGTTAAGGCTGCCTGCCGCCGCCAGCAGCGGGCGGTGGGCAAAGGCGAACCCGGCCGCATCGAGCCAGTCCTCATCAGTAAGGATAGCCGTTGGCGGCAGGCCGGGCGCAAGCTTTTGCTCCCGCCAGCGGTCGAGCCATGGGGCATCGCGATAGAGACGCTGCTGCTCATCCTTCGCCAGCTGGCGACCGGCAGACGACAACGGATACAGCGCCATTGCGGTATAGCAGCCGCTGCTGGCTTCGCGCTGGGTGCCCAGCCGCACCAGCATGAAACCGCAGCGCTGCCAGAAGCGCCACAGCTCCTCGGTATAGCCGAAGCTTACCGAGAGATAATCGCAACCTGACGCCTCTTCCACGGCCGCGGCTATCGTCTGCCGTCCGAGACCTTCGCGCTGGCGGTCAGGATGAACGGCGATGCGGCTTATCCGCCGCCCGGTTAACGTCGCCGCCAGCGGGCTGCCGCCGTGGGCGGCCAGAGACTGCGCCACCAGATTGCCGCGCGGACGGCGATACCCCGCCCATACCGCTTTGCTGAGCGCGGCCGACAAACCACCTTCATCAACCAGCCACAGGGCGCCAACCAACGTCCCTTCCGCCAGACGGGCGGCGGTAAAGCGCTGTCCCGGCGCATCCATCATGCGCCGCAGATCGAGCGGCGAGGTGCGATAATGCGCCGCCGTGAGCAGGCGATACATCGCCGCAGGCAGCGCCGGGTTGTCACGCCATGCCCTCTGCCCGACCGACTGAATCTGCACGCCGCCGCCAGCCGCAGTCGGGAGCGAATCATCAAACAGCAGCAGGTCGCTGACCACCGCCTCCAGCGGGCATCCGGCGGCCCAGCGGATGGGCATCTCTAACGTAAAGCTGTGCAGATGGCTGAACCGCGCGCAAAACTTGAGCAAAAAACCGCGCCCGGTGCCTTCATACCCCTGCACCGTGGTGGTCAGCAGCGTACGGGGAAAACGGGAGACCAGTTTGTGCAGCAGCGGCCCCGGGATGGCGGCGGCCTCATCAACGATAAGCCAGTCGGCGCGCTCGTCGGACATCAGCAACGCGTCCGGCGCCTGAAAACGAAATTGTTCGCCAGCAAACGTCGCAAGGACGTCGGTTGCGGCCCGGGTCGGCGCGGTGACGATGGCCGTACCGGTGAGACGGGAAAGGTGCATCCCCGCCAGCGCTGATTTCCCCCGCCCGCGCTCCGCAGTGACCGCCGCCACGCCGGGCGGCATGGCGGCAAGCGCCTGAAGGATCTCCGCCTGTTCGCGCAGCGGTTGCCCCAATGCGGCATGCCAGTGAGGACGCGGCACAGCGCAGATTACCGGGAACGGCTGCGCCTGTCGCCAGACCACAGTCTGCGGCGATGCGGCGACCGTTCGGCAGAAATGCGCCACAAAATGCGGCGTCGCAATCGGTTCGGCGCCGTCGCTCCAGCGCAGCGAATCAGCATCTGGCAGGGCTACCCAGCGGTCAAAATCCGGCACCAGCAACACCAGCCAGCTCCCCGCCCGCAGCGTACCGGCAAGCGCGGCAAACGCCGCGACGTCAAAGCCCTCTCGGGCATCAAAAAACGCATGGCGATATTCGCGCCCCAGCCACGTTTTCAGTGCGCCGGGAGGACAATAAGGCGCCGCCACCGACTGTGGGCCGATCCACAGTCCGTCCTCGCCAAGATGCGCGCGCAACGCGGCCGCCTGATGTCCGCACCACGCGCTATCGCCGCTCAGCACCAGCAAGCGGCGAATACCTTCTTCAGCCATCTGCGTGGCAAGCGCAGACAGCGCGTCCATGTCCGTCATCGAAGATTACAACGCTTTACCAAAAGTGTTGCACTGCGCCGGATCACCGCTGTCAAACCCCCGTTTGAACCAGGTGTAGCGCTGTTCAGAGGTGCCGTGGGTGAAGCTGTCCGGCACCACGCGCCCCTGGCTTTGCTGCTGCAAACGGTCATCGCCAATCGCCTGGGCGGCGTTCAGCGCCTCCTGCAGGTCGCCATTTTCCAGCACGCCCTGCTGCTTCATGCTATGTCCCCAGACGCCAGCAAAACAGTCGGCTTGAAGCTCCATGCGTACCGACAGGCGGTTCACTTCCGCCTGACTTGCCTGCTGCTGCAACTGACGGACTTTTGGCTCAATCCCCAGCAGTTTCTGCACGTGGTGGCCCACTTCATGGGCGATGACATAGCCCTGAGCGAAATCGCCATCCGCGCCGAGCTTGTGTTTCATGTCATCGTAAAAGGAGAGATCGATATAGACAGTGCTGTCGGCCGGGCAGTAAAACGGCCCCATCACCGACTGACCGGTACCGCAACCGGTGCGGGTCGCGCCGCGGTACATCACCAGCTTCGGCTGCTGGTACTGGCGGCCCATCTTCTGGAAAATCTGCCCCCAGGTGTCTTCTGTGGTCGCCAGAATCACCGAGGTGAATTTCGCCGCTTCGTCATCTTTGGGGCTGACAGACTGCTGAGTCGAGGGCGATGTCAACGGCTGGCCGGTGAGCAGCCCGGTCAGGTCGACGCCGTAGTAGCCTGCCACCACCACCACCACCACCAGCAGCAAAATAATGCCCCCTTTGCCGCTGGGGAGACGAAAACCCCGTCCGCCGATCATCGGCGCGCCGGAATCATTTCGTCTGTCTTCTACATTGTCGCTCTCGCGACGACCCTGCCAACGCATAACAACCTCTATCAGTCCTGATAATGTTCGTTAGATCGTAGGCGGTTCAGCGGAGGATTACCATAGTAAACAAGGCAGAACACATCAGAGGATGACAGGCACCCTCTGATGAACGGCGGGAAACGCGGTTAGTCGAGGTTAACGCCCAGACGACGCGCCACTTCTTCGTAGGCTTCAATCAGGCCGCCCAGGCTCTGACGGAAACGGTCTTTATCCATCTTGTCCATGGTCTCTTTGTCCCACAGACGGCTGCCGTCCGGGGAGAACTCATCGCCCAGCACCACCTGGCCTTTGTACAGGCCGAACTCCAGCTTAAAGTCGACCAGGATAAGGCCTGCATCGTCAAACAGCTGCTTCAGCACGTCGTTGGCTTTGTAGGTCAGCTCTTTCATGCGCGCCAGGTTTTCTTTGCTCACCCAACCGAAGGTTTCGCAGTAGGACTCGTTGACCATCGGGTCATGCATGGCGTCGTTTTTCAGGAACAGGTCAAACAGCGGCGGGTTGAGTTCAATACCTTCCTCAATGCCCAGACGCTTAACCAGAGACCCCGCCGCGCGGTTGCGCACGACGCACTCTACCGGCACCATCTCCAGCTTTTTCACCAGACACTCGGTGTCGGAGAGCAGTGCTTCCATCTGGGTCGGGATACCCGCCTGCGCCAGTTTGCTCATAATGAAATGGTTGAACTTGTTGTTTACCATCCCTTTACGGTCAAACTGCTCAATACGCGCGCCATCCCCTGCTGACGTATCGTTGCGGAATTCGAGCACCAACAGGTCCGGGTTTTCCGTGCTGTAAACGGTTTTCGCTTTGCCGCGATACAACTCAGCTTGCTTTTGCATTTTGAATTACTCCAGATATGAGAAATTAACAGTAAATCCCTGTATTCCCGCCGACGCACACGTTTGCGTACGTCGACAGAAAAAAGGGCCGGATCGCTCCAGCCCTGTTTATTACTTACTAAACGCCGCCTGGAATACGGAGACCAGCGCGTCGTTCTGCGATTGCGTCAGCGTGTGACCTTTCGGATCGATAAACTGCATGCTGCTGCGGTTATCGAGGTCGCCCACCTGCAGTTTGTAATCACCGGAAGTCAGACCCGGATCGCGGGTTCCCAGTGCCTGCCAGCTGCTGTCAGACAGCGGCTTGTAGGTCACGGCAATGCTGCCCTGAGAACGGGTGCTGTCGGTAACCTTCATTCCCACTTTTTCAAGCGTTGCCGGCAGACGCTGCCAGACCAGGTTAAACGGTGCGCGCACTACCAGCATCGGCAGGCCGGTATCATCCGCGGCGCTCTGCACGTCGAAGGTTGCCCCGGCGCGGCTCTGCGCGGTGTTCTGTGCGTTAGTCGCGTTCTTATCCAGGCCTGCGGAAATCACGTTCAGCATCTCGGCGCTGTAGCGCTGCATAGACGCGGCGTCAGCGACCGGCTTGCCGCCCTGCTCCAGATTGACCAGTTTCACCACGACGGCCTGCTGATAGCCCTGCGGTTTCACAGAGATTTGATAGCGGCCGCGATACTGCTGATCCTCGTCCAGACGGTTCCACTGCACCCAGTCGGTGTTCAGCGTCTGGCTGGCATCGTCACGTTTGGTGATGGTGTAGTTTTTCGCCTGAACGATGCTCACCACCTGCGGCCACAGGGAACCGTTACGTCCGCTTTCTACCAGCAGGGTCGCCGTGTCGCCGGTAAACTGCGTACGGGCACCGGATACCAGCGCCAACGGCTGAGCCGGTGGGCGGATATCAAGCGATTTACCCGTTGCACCGTCGCCTCTGGCAACCGGGATGTTGTAGTCACCGTTCTGAATCGGCAGGATCATTCCCGCCGGAGCATGAAGTTCAGAAAGCGGCGGCGCCTGCAGATAGGCTTCGTCACCGCTCACCTGGCGCTTATAGCGCGAATCTGAGCTGCATGCTGCAAGGAGCAGAACAAGCGAAACACCCGCAACCTTCGCCAGCTGCGACTTCTGTACTGAGTAAGCCATCAAATCTCCCTAAACTTTACAGCAAACCGGCGTGCTTGAGCGCGGAAGTCACCACATCACGACCATGGTCGGTAATCGGTGTCATCGGCAGACGCAGCGTATCGGTCGCCACAAGTCCCAACGCCTTACATGCCCATTTGACCGGGATAGGATTGGGTTCGACAAATAATTTATTGTGTAACGGCATCAGACGCTGGTTGATAACGCGGGCCTGCGCATACTGCCCTTCCGCCGCCAGTTTACACATTTCCGCCATATCGCGCGCGGCAACGTTAGCGGTCACGGAAATCACGCCGTGCCCGCCTAACTGCATGAAATCCAGCGCCGTGGCGTCATCACCGCTCAGCAGAAGAAAGTCGTCTGAAACCAGCTCTTTGATCTGGTGAACGCGGCTTAAGTTCCCGGTCGCTTCCTTAATGCCGACAATATTTTTAATTTCGGCCAGACGACCCACGGTTTCCGGCAGCATATCGCAGCCGGTACGGGACGGCACATTATACAGGATTTGCGGCAGGTCAGTATGTCCAGCGATCGCTTTAAAATGCTGGAACAGCCCTTCCTGGGTCGGGCGGTTATAGTATGGCGTCACCGTCAGGCAACCCACGATGCCCGTGTCGTTAAAACGCTCGGTCAGGCTAATCGCCTCGGCGGTCGCATTCGCGCCGGTGCCGGCAATCACGGGAATACGGCCATCGGCCAGCTCCACGGTCATCAGCACCACATCGCCGTGCTCGTCGTGGCTCAGCGTGGCGGACTCGCCGGTCGTCCCAACCGAAACAATCGCCGACGTTCCGTTGGCGACATGGTAATCAATCAGTTTTTTCAGGCTTGAACGGTCGACATTACCTTTTTCATCCATCGGCGTGACAAGCGCTACAATACTTCCCGTGAACATGGACCATCCTCAGTGCAGGAGCAGACAAGATTCCAATGGTACGTTTGGAACTGTAATAAAAGCAAGAGACCCGAGCGACTCCGGATGTTGTATGCCGGTTTTTTTTATGCTTTCCTAGTAATTATCCCACCTTTGTAAAGGAAGAACAGGTTTGACAGCCTCATTACATCACTACCTGGTTATTACCGCACTGGGTGCCGACCGCCCTGGCATCGTGAATACCATTACCCGTCACGTCAGCAGCTGCGGCTGTAACATCGAAGATAGCCGACTGGCAATGCTGGGCGATGAGTTCACGTTTATCATGCTGCTTTCCGGCTCGTGGAACGCCATCACCCTGATTGAATCCACCCTGCCGTTAAAGGGGGCGGAGCTGGATCTACTGATTGTGATGAAGCGCACAACCGCGCGCCCACGTCCGGCGTTGCCTTCCACCGTTTGGGTGCAGGTAGAAGTTCCTGATTCTCCGCATATTATCGAACGTTTCACCGGGCTCTTCGATGCCCACGAGATGAACATCGCCGAACTGGTTTCGCGCACGCAAGCGAATGAACAAGACGCAAGCGCCCAGCTGTTCATCCAGATTACCGCTCATAGTCCTGCCTCGCAAAATGCGTCAAATATCGAGCAAGCGTTCAAAGCCCTATGTACAGAATTGAATGCACAAGGCAGTATAAACGTCGTCAATTATTCACAGCATGATGAACAGGATGGAGTTGAGTAATGAACCCACTGAAAGCCGGTGACATCGCACCGAAATTTAGCTTGCCCGATCAAGACGGTGAGCAAGTAAATTTAACCGACTTCCAGGAACAGCGAGTTCTGGTTTATTTTTACCCGAAAGCAATGACCCCAGGATGCACCGTGCAAGCCTGCGGCCTGCGCGACAATATGGATGAGCTAAAAAAAGCGGGTGTTGAAGTGCTGGGCATCAGCACCGACAAACCGGAAAAGCTCTCCCGTTTTGCCGAAAAAGAGCTGCTTAATTTTACCCTGCTGTCCGATGAAGACCACCAGGTCTGCGAGCAGTTTGGCGTCTGGGGGGAGAAATCCTTCATGGGCAAAACCTACGACGGCATCCACCGCATCAGCTTCCTGGTTGATGCGGATGGAAAAATCGAGTACGTGTTTGACGACTTCAAGACCAGCAACCACCATGACGTGGTGCTGAACTGGCTGAAAGAGAACGCTTGAAATTAACGCCCCGGACCGGGGCGTTAATTTTTATGCCTGACTTGCCAGTTTCCAGATGGCGGCAACATTGCGCGCCGTCGTTCGCAGATTATACTCCGCCTCATCCAGCGCTTCCGGTAACGTCACAATGTGCGTCAGAATCGATAGCGCCGCGTCGATGCCGTGCTCAAACACGACCGGGTGATCGGCCTGTAACCCGCCTGCCAGCGCGATAACCGGCTTATGATGGCGTTTCGCCACCCGCGCCACGCCAATAGGCGTCTTACCGCAAATACTTTGGCTGTCGAGCCGCCCTTCCCCGGTTATCACCAAATCCGCATCTTTCAGTTGCTCCTCAAGCGACAGCGTTTCGACCACTATCTCAACACCTGCCCGCAGCGTGGCGTTGAGCAGACCAAGCAGCGCCGCCCCCATACCGCCCGCCGCGCCTGCGCCGGGAGCGTCCAGCACCTCAATGCCGGTGGTGTTCGCCATCAGACGGCCCCAGTTGGCTAACGCCGCATCAAGCCTGGCAATCATCTCCGGCGTCGCCCCTTTTTGCGGACCAAACACCGCCGATGCGCCGCGCGGCCCGCACAGTGGGTTATTCACATCGCAGGCGACGGTGATGGCGACCGTCGCCAACCCCGGATGCAACTGGCTGAGATCGATGGACGCCAGCGCCTCCAGACCGCTACCGGAGCGGGCAATCTCCCCGCCGCTCGCATCCAGCAAACGCGCCCCTAATGCCTGCATCATACCGGCGCCGCCGTCGTTGGTCGCGCTCCCGCCGATGCCAAGGATAATTTGCTCAACACCCTGATCCAGCGCGGCGGCGATAAGCTCGCCGGTACCATAGCTGGTGGTATTGAGCGGGTTACGCAGTTGCGGCGGAACGTGGTGCAGCCCGGAGGCCGCCGCCATTTCGATAATCGCCGTCCGGCCATCGCCCATCATCCCCCAGCGCGCCGTAACCGGCGTGCCCAGCGGCCCCATCACCTCGCTGTCCTGATAGCGCCCGCCGCTGGCCTCAACCAGAGAGTCGACGGTACCTTCGCCCCCGTCCGCCATCGGGACTTTGACGTACTGCGCGTCAGGATAGATTTCACGAAAACCGGCTTCAATGGCGGATGCCACGCCCATCGCGGACAGGCTTTCTTTAAAGGAATCGGGTGCAATCACAATCTTCATCATGGTTATCCTGCAAGTCCAAACACGCCAAACATCAACGTGGAAACAAGGGCAATGGTCAGGCCGACCAGCGTTTCATACGGCATCAGCTTCAGGCGCTCACGAATAAGCATATTCACGCTGCCGCCCGTTGCATGGAAAAAACTGCCGTGCGGAAGGTGGTCGAGCACCGTCGCCCCGGCGTGGATCATTGCGGCACCGGCCAGCGCGGAAACGCCCAGCTCCAGCAACGTTGGCGCAAAGACGCTGGAGGCCACCGCTGTTCCCGCCGTGGTCGACGCCGTCGCCATCGACATAATCGCCCCGGAGACCGGCGCCAGCAGGTATGCCGGAAGCCCAGATGCCGTCAGCCCGTGGATCAGCACGTCTTTCAGCTCTGAGTTAGCGATTATCCCCGCCAGCGTTCCGGTGCCGAGCAGCATAATGGCCACCGGCGCCATACGAGAGAGGCCTGCCACCATAAACTGGTTCGTCTGACGCGCACGCCCCATCAGCAGCGTTCCCACCAGGCCGCCTACTGGCAGCGCAATCAGCGGGTCAATCGCAATGCCCGCAATCGGGCGCAGGGAGAGCAGAAAAATCGCCACCAGCGGAGCGCTGACGGAGACCCAGAAGCGTGGCTGCTGGCGCGTCGCGTCGTGAGTAATCACGTCATCGGCGGTCACCGGGCTGCCTTTGTGGCTGAGCTTTTTCGCCAGCAGATACGCCAACACCAGACCGAACAGCCCCGGGATCACCCCGGCGAGCATGACGGACGTCAGCGGAACGTGGAAAGCATCGGCGGCGGCGATGGTATTCGGGTTCGGCGACATCACGTTACCCGCTTTACCCCCGCCCACCATCGCCAGCAGAATCGCGGTTTTGGACAGCCCCGCCTTGTGGGCGATAGACAGCGCGATAGGCGACACGGTAATGACCGCCACGTCGATAAACACGCCGACGGCGGTCAGACACAGCGTGGCTATCGCCAGCGCCAGCAGCGCCCGGGTCTCGCCAATTTTCTTCACCACCGTTTCGGCGATGGTGTTCGCCGCGCCGGATTCAATCAGCACACCCGCCAGTACGCCCGCCGCCAGAATACGCAGCACGGCGTTAGTGATCCCCTGCGCGCCGGTGACCATCAGCGTCACGGTCTCAACCAGCCCCGCGCCGCCAATAAGCCCCCCAACCAGCGCGCCGGCCATCATGCCGTAGGCCGGAGAAACCTTACGTAAAATCAGAAATATGGCCACGACCAATGCGGCTATGGCTCCCAGTGTCGATACCGATGTCATTCTCTGCGCTCCTGTTAATTGACAGGCGCAGTATGGGGAAAACCCCGGCCGTCTGAACTGGAGGTTTTAACGAACTTTCGCAGGGCGCTTTGCCGATAAATTGTGGGAATCTACAGCGTCACGCTGGAGCTCCATGCCGATAAACAGCCAGAGCACGCTTTTCATGTCATTGATTTTTATATGCGTTATCTCTTCACAACGCTGCAGGCGGTAGCGCAGCGTATTGACATGAATATGCAGCGCCTTCGCCGTTTGAGAAAGGTCACAATTATGCTCAAACCATGTCCGCAGCGTTTGTTGCAGTACGCCTTTACTGTCGTTATTCACCAGCTGTAGCCACAGGCGGGAAAGTTCCTGCACCTGCCAGCTTTCGGCCACATCGCTCAGCAGCGCTGGCAGCGCGTAGTCATGGTAGAACACGTACTGATCTTTCACTTTTTGCCGCTTCACCATCGCCTGCGTGGCGCGGGCGGTCTGCCACGAACGGTGCAGCCCGCTCTCTCCCGGGAAATGGCCGCCGACGATAATTCGGCTAAAACCGGAGCTGCTGGCCCAGGATTTAAAACACTGTAAATCCTTCATCTCCTGGAGCAGATCCCAGCGCCCGCCCTTCATGCTGATGGGCTTAATGATGATAAGTTCGTTGAAATCGGTGAAGGTTACCAGATGGTCGCGGGCGCGGTTTTCAAAGTAGTCCATCAGGTTGCGCAGCGCTTCCCGGTCCGGCTGGCGTAGCTCGATTATCGCCACCACCATCGGCTGCTGTAGATCGATCCCCAGATAGGCAACCATCGAATGCAGCCGCTCGGCGGGCGGTTCGCGCATCAGGAGCTGGTGGATAAGCTCTTCGCGATAGCGCTTGTCCCACTCTTTTTGCTCAATCAGCGCCATGTGTTCAATCACCAGCTCGGACGCCATTTTGACCAGTTCCGCGTAGGCCCGCACCTCATCGGGCTCGCCGGTTATCCCCAGCACGCCAATCAGTTGCCCGTGGAAAGAGATAGGCAGATTGATGCCAGGGCGCACGCCCTTGAGCCGAATGGCGGTGGCGGAGTCAATCTCAACGACCCGATTATCCTTCAGCGCCAGGATGGCGCCTTCATGCCGCTGGTGAATCCGCGACGGCTCCCCTGAAGCGATAATGATGCCGTGTTCGTCCATCACGTTGACGGAGTACGGAATAATACTCATCGCCCGCTGGACAATCTGTCGCGCGGTGTAGTCCTTCAGATATTGCTTTTTCATTACGGCCCGTCGCCCGACGGACTATCCGGCCAGGCATGCATCACCGCTTTTATCAGCGTCGCCAGCGGGATAGCGAAGAAGACCCCCCAGAAGCCCCACAATCCGCCAAAAATCACCACCGAGAGGATGATCACCAGCGGGTGCAGGTTCACGGCCTCGGAGAACAACACCGGCACCAGCAGGTTGCCATCCAGCCCCTGGATAATCAGATACACGGCGAACAGGCTCCAGAACTCGGTGCCGAGACCGAACTGGAACAGCGCCACGCCCACCACCGGAATCGTCACCACGAAGGCGCCGATATAGGGAATAAGCACCGACAGCCCGACCAGCACCGCCAGCAGCAGCGAGTAGTTGAGGCCAAACAGCAGGAAGCCAACCCACGTCGCGACGCCCACCACCACCATCTCCAGCACTTTGCCGCGAATATAGTTGGTGATTTGCTGGTTCATCTCGTTCCAGACCTGGCCCGCCAGCCCGCGGTTACGCGGCAGTATGCGGCGCACGGCGTTGAGCATCTGCTCTTTGTCTTTGACGAGGAAGAACACCATCAGCGGCACAAGGATAAGGTATACCGCCAGCGTCAGCAGGCCGACCAGGGACGCCAGGGAATATTTCACCACCGAGTCGCCCATCGTCAGCATGCGGTTGCGCATGTTATCGGCCATGGCGTCAATGATGCCCGCATCCATTAACGCCGGGTAGCGCCGCGGCAGCGTGGCGGCATAGTCAGAAAGCTTATTGAGCATGCCCGGCATGTCGCGGATCAGGTTAATTCCCTGTTGCCAGACAACCGGCATCACCACAAACGCCATCAGCAGTACAATACCGACGAACAGCACCAGCACAATGGAGGTTGCCCAGCGTCGGGAACAGCCAATGCGCACAAGCCGGATTGTCGGCCACTCCAGCAGATAGGCAAGCACAATAGCCACCAGCAGCGGAGCAAGCAATCCACTGAAAAAGAAAAGGATGCCGAAACCGGCAAGCAGAATGACCAGTAACGCTATCGCCTCCGGGTCGCTAAAGCGACGGCGATACCATTGCATCAACATCTCAAGCATAACTACACCGTTCCCTGTATGAGCGGGTCGAAAGAAACTGATAAATTGTATCTAACTGTCACAGAAAAGACTTCGCTTTTTATGAGGAAAGCCTCAAACATCAAAAGTCATTGAATGTTTGTTTTCAATGCCGCCGCAGGCAGATAAACTTTGAAAGCGGCCGACAGGGGAACGCAAAGACGCTTTGTCGGTCAAACTGGCACATCCCCCACAGACAGGAACTGAGGTTATGTTCAGGCAGTTGAGAAAAACGCTGTTGGCGACACTCATAGCATCATTGACGCTGGGCCAGGTGCTGCCAGCCTTTGCCGATTCCGCAGACACGCTGCCGGATATGGGTACCACAGCAGGAAGCACGCTCTCCATCGGTCAGGAGATGCAGATGGGGGATTACTACGTTCGTCAGCTTCGCGGCAGCGCCCCGCTGATTAACGACCCGCTGCTGGTGCAGTATATTAACGGCCTCGGCATGCGGTTGGTCTCTCACGCCAACTCGGTGCGAACACCCTTTCACTTCTACCTGATTAACAATGACGAGCTGAACGCCTTCGCCTTCTTCGGCGGCAACGTTGTTCTGCACTCGGCGCTGTTCCGTTATGCCGATACCGAAAGCCAGCTGGCATCGGTCATGGCGCACGAAATCTCTCACGTGACCCAGCGCCACCTGGCCCGCGCAATGGAAGATCAGAAGCGCAACGCGCCGCTGACCTGGGTCGGCGCACTGGGTTCTATTTTGTTGGCAATGGCGAGCCCCCAGGCGGGGATGGCCGCACTGACCGGTACGCTGGCAGGCACCCAACAGGGCATGATTAGCTTCACCCGCCAGAACGAAGAGGAAGCCGATCGCATCGGTATCCAGGTGCTACAGCGCGCAGGATTCGACCCACAGGGGATGCCGCAGTTTATGGATAAGCTGCTTGATCAGGCGCGCTACGCCTCACGCCCGCCGGAAATGCTGCTGACGCACCCCTTGCCGGAAAGCCGTCTGGCCGACACCCGCAACCGCGCCAACCAGATGCGCCCGGTCGTCGTCCAGTCTTCTGAAGATTTCTACATGGCGAAAGCGCGTATCCTCGGCATGTACAACAACGGGCAAAATAAGCTCACCACCGACCTGCTTGATAACTGGTCGAAGGGCAATATCCGCGAACAGCATGCTGCGCTGTATGGTCGCGCCGTGCAGGCCATGGGCGCCGATAAATACGCGGAGGCCAGCAAGCTGCTGCAACCGCTGCTGAGCGCCAATCCACAAAACGCCTGGTATATTGACCTTGCCACCGATATTGACCTCGGACAGAAGAAAAACAGCGACGCCATTAACCGTCTGAAGGGCGCGCGCGAGTTGCGCACCAACCCGGTGCTGCAGCTGAACCTCGCCAACGCCCTGTTGCAGGCCGGACAACCGGCTGAAGCGGCAACGTTGCTCAACCGCTACACCTTTACCTATAAAGACGACACCAACGGCTGGGAACTGCTGGCGCAGGCCGAAGCGCAGCTCGGCAACCGCGATCAGGAGCTGGCCGCCCGCGCGGAAAATATGGCGCTGGTCGGTCGTCTTGACCAGGCCATTTCCCTGCTCAGCGGCGCCAGCGCGCAAGTGAAACTGGGCAGCCTGCAGCAGGCCCGCTACGACGCGCGTATCGACCAGTTGCGTCAATTGCAGGAAACGTTCAAACCCTATACCAAAATGTAAGGACACCTGATGAGTCATGCGGTAACGATTTACCACAACCCGCGCTGCTCCAAGAGCCGCGAAACCTTAGGTCTGTTGAAGGAAAAAGGCGTCGAGCCTGAGGTGGTGCTGTATCTGGACACGCCGCCGGATGCCGCCGCACTGACGTCGCTGCTGAAGATGCTGGGCATGGTCAGCGCGCGCGAACTGATGCGCAAAAAAGAAGATCTGTATCAGACGCTGAACCTGGCCGACGACACGCTGAGCGAAGCGGCATTGATTCAGGCAATGGTCGACAACCCGAAATTGATTGAACGCCCGATAGTGGTCAGCCACGGTAAAGCGCGTATCGGCCGCCCGCCCGAACAGGTTCTCGACATCCTTTAATCCTCGCGCCGCAGCGCCTGAAGAAAGGCCTGCGGCGTACGCTCGCCGAGTTTTTTGCGCTGTTGCAAAGGTAGCAACTGACCGATGACGCTGTTACAGTGTTTGGGTTTCGGAGCACGTTTCCCCGGGCGTTAAGTTATCCAGGCGACTGAGTAATAGGTGAAACGGCTGGTAGTCACACTCGTTATCCTGCATACGAGAAAGCAAAAAACGGCCAAACCCTCATAACACAACATCCTTCACCGGAGGACAATCTGCTGCTACAGTTGGAGCGTTGTGCGAGCGATATGGTCTTCCATATCGGTTTTAAGCTCGCCAACCTGTATTATTCATTAGCAATGAGAAAACTTGAATGGCAAGACCTGTCGATATCGAAAGAAGAAATAAAATAGTCAACGTGGTACTAACCAACGGGGGCGCAAAAATTAACGAACTGGCGAAAATGTTCGATGTGACAACTGAAACCATCCGTAAAGATGTTGCAGAGTTACACGAGAAAAAAATCCTCCAGAAAGGACATGGGGTAGTATTACCAGCCAGCAGTTATATTGAAAACCCATTGCCATACAAAATATCAGAACATTCTGATGCAAAATCCAGAATAGCAAATTACGCAACATCACTTATTGCAGATAAAAAGACTGTTTTTATCGACTCTGGCACCACTGCCTTACAAGTTGCCAATGTTCTGAATATGTTTGAAGATTTAACAATTGTCACTAACTCAATGATGGCGGCAAATGCACTTTCTGAAAGCAAGAACACGCTCATGGTTACCGGGGGAGAATTACGCCCGAAAAGTTACTCTTATGTGGGGGCATGGGCTCAGCGCGCGCTGAGACAGATAAGATTTGATATTGCATTTATGGGGTGTGATGGCTTCCATCCGAATGGCCCGACAGTTGGTTCATACAGAGAGCTTGAAGTTAAAGAGGTTGTACGAGAACAAACCAGAGAGGTCATTCTGTTGGCAGATACGTCAAAGTTATCTGTACAGGGATTATATTGTTACTGTTCATTTGACGAACTTGACATGATCATCTTTGAACGCAATTTGACAAACAATGAAAAACAGACCCTTCCCAGTTCTGTGAATATTCATTCGGCATGACGATAGTGATATGTCGTTATCACTATCGTTTTTGTACCCTGGAGTTCAGAATCGACACTTGCGATCTACCAGTTGAGCTCTATCAACTTATTACCCATGGTGACAGTCATATTCCTGTAATCTGGTAATTGTATGAGAGTGTTATCTACATGACTATAACAAGAATGATTAATTACGATAACTTGCATTCCAGCAGATTGGGCTGACCGAATGCCAGACTCTGCATCCTCAAAAACCAGACATTCATCCGGGTTGACCCCCAGCATTCTGGCTGCCTTCAGGTATGGTTCCGGATCGGGTTTACCGTGAGTGACGTCTTCAGCAGAAATCATATAGTCGGGTACTGGCAATCCGGCATTTACAACACTCTGCATTGATATCTTTTTGGCTCCGGAGGTAACAATCGCATAGCGATCTGAGGGTATTTTTTTGATGAAATCAATAGCTCCGGGGATAGCTTTAACATGCCGCAGATTTTCCATTGCGAGCACTTTAATCTCATTTACACATTCTGTAGTAAAAAAGTAGGGT
>NZ_JAFAGS010000127.1 GCF_019237635.1 Pluralibacter sp. | reverse complement strand
GGAATAGTGGATAACTGTCTGCAGCCCATATGCCCTGCCCCTCCCACAAATCGAAACTCACCCGAAAGAATGAGGAAAAAAAAATTTTTATCGCTATTTTTTGACTTTTATCAGCTCAACCTGAGGGTCTGATTATGGAATACTGCTCACATTTCAATCTATAAGCACGATGCCGGAGCGCAACGCCCGGCATCGGATACCGTCTCAGATGTTGGTATTAAGTGCTGTAAGATCCAGGTACTGCCCCAGATCCTGCCGTTCAGCCTCCGCGCCCAGCCAGGGAATTTCCCCCAGCAGAGGCGCCGGTATCAGCTGTCGTAACGTCGCCATGTATTCCGCATGACGTTTGCCCGGAACCTGTACATCGTTGGCGATCCAACCCGCCAGCCGCAGCCCGGCCTGCCGCACCGCCTGCGCGGTCAGCAACGCATGGTTGATGCAGCCAAGCTTCACGCCGACCACCAGGATAACCGGCAGCTGTTCGTGCGCCACCCAGTCCGCAAAGCTGAACGTTGGCGAGAGGGGCGTGAACCAGCCACCGGCGCCCTCCACCAGCACCCATTCCGCCTGCGAGGTCAATGCCTGCAGGCCAGCCGAGAGCCGCGCCGCCTCGATAGGGCGCTGCTCATCGGCAGCAACGATGTGCGGCGAGGTCGGCTCGGCGAAGGTATAGGGGTTCACCTGCGCGTAGCTGAGCGGCAGGCCACTATTGCGCTGTAACGCCAGCGCGTCGCTGTTGCGAAGCCCCTCGGCGGTCATTTCGCTGCCGGAGGCGACGGGTTTATACCCGGCCGTCCGTTTTCCGGCACGGTTCGCCGCCTGCAACAGTGCGCAGCTGGCGACGGTTTTCCCCACCTCGGTATCGGTGCCGGTGACAAAATAGCGTTCAGTCACGAATTATCACTCCTGTAAAAATATGGTACGTCAGCGGGCAAGCCCCCTGCTGTTTCGGCCAGGCAAGCTGCAGCTGTTGCAGACGGTTGCGGGTCAACGTTCGGCTGGCGCGTCCCTCATGCAGATGGGTGGCGCCTATGCCTTTCAGCGAACGCATGGCGCTCAGCGCATCGGCAAACGGCACGCTCAGCGTTTGCACCGTAAACTCGCCGTGCAGCCCGTCAAGCGCAGCGACGATGGCATCAGAAGATAAAAAACGATTGGCATGCGGTTGGTGATCGATAGCCTGCCAGGCCTGATTAAGCTCCGGCAACGAATCCGCCGCCAGGGTGGTAAACGCCAGCACGCCGCCGGGACGCAGCATGCGGTACAGTTCGCGCACAGCATCCCCAAGCGACTCACACCACTGCACCGCCAGGTTGCTCCACACCAGATCGAACTGTTCTGACGCCAGCGGGATGGCTTCAATGTCCGCCTGCACATAATGGTGCGCAACCTGCTGCTGTTGGGCCTCGGCCAGCATCTGCGCACTAAGATCGAGCGCGGTCACCTCGCAGCCGTTATCGCGCCAGTAGCGGCTGATGCTGCCCGGTCCGCATCCGGCGTCCAACACCCGCGCGAAATGACGCGCGGGAAGGCGGGCCATCAGCGCGTCGGCGCTTCGGCGCTGCAGCTCGTTATGCTGCTGATAATGCGACGCGGCGCGACCAAAGGCGGCGGCGATAGCCTGTTTATCGACGGGCGGCATCCAGCACCTCCAGCAACCTGTCGATATCCTCCTCCTGATGCGCCGCCGTGAGGGTAATGCGCAGGCGCGCCGTCCCGGCAGGCACTGTCGGCGGACGAATGGCGCTAAGCCAACAGCCCTGCTGACGAAGATGCTCCGCCAGCGCCAGCGTAGGCGCATTTTCGCCAACGATCAGCGGCTGGATGGCGCTTTCGGAATCGGTTAGCCGCCAACCGAGCTGTTGCGCGCCCCGGCGAAAACGGCCGATGTGCTGGCGCAGCGTCTGCCGCCTGGCATCGCCCTCCTCGCTCCTCACCACCTTCAGCGCCTGATGCAGCGCCACGGCCTGGGCAGGCGGCATCGCGGTGCTGTAGATCAGATGGCGGGCAAACTGCAGCAAATAATCGGCGACGCTGTCGCTGCACAGCACCGCCGCCCCGCTCAGGCCAAACGCTTTGCCGAAGGTGACGATCAGCAGTTCGGGCTTCACCCCCTGCGCCGCGCAGCTGCCGCGCCCGTCCTCGCCTACGCCGATGCCGTGCGCATCATCCACCATCAACCAGCCGTGAGCCGACCGCGTACGGGCGGCGATATCGGCCAGCGGCGCGCTGTCGCCGTCCATGCTGAAAATACCTTCGGTCACCACCAGTTGCTGCCCCGCCACTGGCTTCGCCAGCAGCGTCTGCAGATGTTCGCCGTCGTTATGCGTAAACCGACGCAGCTCGGCCGGGCTGAGGCTGGCGGCTTCAAGCAGAGAAGCATGGCTCAGCCTGTCGGCGATAATCCGATCGTCCTTGTGCAGCAACGCCGCAATCACCGCCTGATTGGCGGCAAAACCAGAGATAAACAACAATGAACGCGAGTACCCCAGCCAACCGGCAAGCGCCTCTTCCAGCGCCTGGTGCGCCACGCTGTAGCCGGTCACGTGCCCGGAACCGCCGCTGCCCGTACCGTACTGCGCCGCCCCCTGTTGCCAGGCGGCCACGATCTGCGGATGCTGGCTGAGCCCCAGATAATCATTACTGGAAAAATTGAGCCAGCGCGCATCCCCCTGACGCAGCCAGCGCCCGGCCCCCTGGTGTACCGGGAGGCGAACGCGCAGCGCCTGCGCGTCCCGTCGTTGCGCCAGACTGTCGTCTATCCTTTGCTGCCAGGTCATACCGCCGCCGCGTTATAGTACGTATCGGTATCCGGCGTCATCAGCGACTGCTCAAGACGCTGCTGCTGCTCGTTGTCGCCCGCCAGCACCTGCGTTTGCTGCGGGTTAATGCCGAGTTTGCGGAACAACAGCAGATCGTTGTCCTCTTCCGGGTTCGGCGTGGTGAGCAGCTTGCAGCCGTAGAAAATGGAGTTTGCCCCGGCCATAAAGCACATCGCCTGGGTCTGTTCGTTCATCTTTTCACGTCCGGCGGAAAGGCGAACGTGCGAAGCTGGCATCATGATGCGCGCCACCGCGATGGTGCGGATAAAATCAAACGCATCGACATCGTCGTTGTCCTCAAGCGGCGTGCCTTTCACCTTTACCAGCATGTTAATCGGCACGCTTTCCGGCGGGGTCGGCAGGTTGGCCAGTTGCAGCAGCAGACCGGCGCGATCCTTCACCGTCTCGCCCAGGCCCACAATGCCGCCTGAACAGACCTTGATCCCGGCATCGCGCACCTTATCGAGCGTATCCAGACGCTCCTGATAGGTACGGGTCGTGATGATATTGCCGTAGAATTCCGGCGAGGTGTCGAGGTTATGGTTGTAGTAATCCAGCCCCGCCGAGGCCAGGCGCTGCGCCTGGGAGTCCGACAACGTACCCAGCGTCATACAAGCTTCCAGCCCCATCTCCTTAACGCCTTTGACCATTTGTTCGAGGTACGGCATGTCGCGCTCATGCGGGTTCTTCCACGCAGCCCCCATGCAAAAACGGGTCGAGCCGGCGTTTTTCGCCTGACGCGCCGAATCCAGCACCTGCTCGACCTCCATCAGCCGTTCCGTCTCCAGCCCGGTTTTGTAGCGGGCGCTTTGCGGGCAGTATTTACAGTCTTCCGGGCAGGCGCCGGTTTTGATCGACAGCAGCGTGCTGACCTGAACCTGTCGCGGATCGAAGTGCTGACGATGGACCTGCTGCGCTTCAAACAGCAGTTCCAGCAGCGGCTTTTCAAATAATTCAGTAACCTGCGACATTGTCCAGCGAGTGTGGTGAGCCATTGGCCTCTCCAAAGTGTTTTGTTTATTTCTGGGTTCCGTGTAGGATCGTAAACCTAAAACTTTTCAAAATGGTTTACAAGTCGATTATGACGCAGGACGATCTTGCTTTCGATCAACACCACATCTGGCACCCCTACACTTCAATGACCTCCCCGCTGCCGGTCTACCCGGTCGCCGCCGCCCACGGCTGCGAGCTGACGCTTGCCACTGGTGAGCGCCTGGTGGACGGTATGTCCTCCTGGTGGGCAGCCATTCACGGCTACAACCACCCGCGGCTGAATACGGCGATGAAAGCGCAGATTGACCAGATGTCTCACGTTATGTTCGGCGGCATTACCCATGCGCCCGCCATCGCGCTGTGCCGCAAGCTGGTCGCGATGACGCCCGCGCCGCTGGAGTGCGTTTTTCTCGCCGATTCCGGGTCGGTGGCGGTGGAAGTGGCGATGAAAATGGCGCTGCAATACTGGCATGCCAAAGGCGAACCGCGGCGCCGTTTCCTGACCTTTCGCAACGGCTACCACGGCGATACCTTTGGCGCGATGTCGGCCTGCGATCCCGATAACTCCATGCACAGCCTGTGGAAAGGCTACCTGCCGGAAAACCTGTTCGCACCCGCCCCGCAGAGCCGTTTCGACGGCGAATGGGACGAACACGATATGGTGGCATTTGCCCGCCTGATGGCCGCACATCGCCATGAAATTGCGGCGGTTATCCTTGAACCCATTGTGCAGGGCGCAGGCGGGATGCGCATGTATCATCCTGAGTGGCTTAAACGCATCCGCAAAATGTGCGACCGCGAAGGCATTTTGCTGATTGCCGATGAAATCGCCACCGGCTTTGGCCGCACCGGCAAGCTGTTCGCCTGTGAGCATGCGGGCATCGCCCCTGATATCCTCTGTCTCGGCAAAGCGCTGACCGGCGGCACCATGACCCTCTCCGCTACCCTGACCACCCGCACCGTCGCCGATACCATCAGCAACGGCGAAGCCGGCTGCTTTATGCATGGCCCAACATTTATGGGCAACCCGCTGGCCTGTGCGGTAGCAAACGAAAGCCTGGCGCTGCTGGAAAGCGGCGAGTGGCAGGCCCAGGTCGCGGCGATTGAAACCCAGTTACGCGCCGCGCTCGTGCCGCTGAAAGAGGCACCGCAGGTGGCGGACGTTCGCGTGCTTGGCGCCATCGGCGTGGTGGAAACCCGCCAGCCGGTCAATATGGCCCGGCTGCAAAAGTTCTTTGTTGAGCAAGGGGTGTGGGTTCGCCCGTTCGGCCGGTTGATTTACCTGATGCCGCCGTATCTGATAACCCCCGAACAGCTCGCCCGGCTCACCGGGGCGGTGAAAGCCGCGCTGAACGACAACACGCATTTCGCCGTCTGAGCTACACTTCGAGGTTATTCAGGGTATTGAATTGAGGTGAAGCGATGAAAATCAGCAGTCATGATATCCAGGACGGCGCTACGCTGCCCAATCGTCAGGTATTCAACGGCATGGGCTATAGCGGTGAGAATATCTCTCCGCATCTGGCCTGGGACGAGGTACCGGCTGGCACCAAAAGCTTTGTCGTTACCTGCTACGATCCTGACGCGCCGACCGGTTCCGGCTGGTGGCACTGGGTGGTGGTGAATCTGCCAGCGGATACCCGCGAGCTGCCGGAAGGCGCAGGGTCAGGACGGACGCCGCTGCCAGCGGGAGCGTTACAGACGCGGACCGATTTTGGTCAGACCGGCTACGGCGGCTCCGCGCCGCCCAAAGGCGAAAAACACCGCTATATCTTTACGGTGCATGCGCTGGATGTAGAGAAACTGGACGTCGACGAGGGCGCCAGCGGCGCGATGGTCGGCTTTAATGTGCACTTCCATTCGCTGGGCAGCGCGTCGATAACCGCGCTGTTTAACTAAGGCGTTCTCGATCCCCGCCTGACGCGGCGGGGGTCTTTTTCCTTATTCCGCTACTGGCACAGCCACGTTTTTCTTCACCCGCGCGTACCATACCACCGTCAGCAGCGCCAGCCAGACCAGCCCTGCGATAAGCGCGATTCGCGTCTCCTCGAACATCCCCATCACCGCAATCACCACGCCCATAAACAGCAGGGTCAGCAGCGGCGCCACCGGCCACAACGGGATCGGAAATTCGACAGTGCGGCGTTCTTCAGCCGACAGACCGCGACGCATGGAGAAATGGGACAGCAGAATCATAATCCACACCCACACGGTGGCAAACGCCGCCAGTGAGGCGATCAGCACAAAGACCTGTTCCGGCATCAGATAGTTCAGCACCACGGCCACCATCAGCGCCGCGCCCATCACCACTACCGTCATCCACGGTACGCCGTTGCTGGCGATGCGCTGGAAGCTTTTCGGCGCCATTCCCTCTTTCGCCATGCCGTACATCATACGACCCGCGCCAAAGATGTCGCTGTTGATGGCCGAAATACTGGCGCTAATGACGATGAGGTTAAGGATATTGGCCGCCGACGGAATGCCAAGGCCGCTGAAAATCAGCACAAACGGACTGCCCTGCTGACCAAAGCTGTTCCACGGAAAAATCGCCATCAGTACCGCCAGCGTACAGACATAGAACAGCACGATACGCAGCGGAATGGTGTTAATGGCCTGCGGGATCACCTTTTTCGGGTTCTGCGCTTCGGCCGCCGTCACGCCGATAATCTCCACGCCGCCAAAGGCGAACATGACGATGCCAAGCGACGCCACTACGCCCTGCCAGCCGTTGGGCGCAAAACCGCCGTGGCTCCACAGGTTCTCAAGGCCGGTCGCCGGGAACGAATGACCAAAACCAAAAAAGATAATACCGGCCCCGGCGATCATCATCGCGATAATGGCCACCACCTTAATCAGGGACAGCCAGAACTCCATTTCGCCGAAAAAGCGCACATGGCACAGGTTCATGGCGGCGATAAAGCAGATGATGCTCATCACCCAGATCCAGCGCGGCACATCGGGATACCACAGCCCCATGTAAATGCCGAAGGCGGTGACATCGGCAAGGGCGACGATCACCATCTCAAAGGTATAGGTCCAGCCGGTGATAAAGCCCGCCAGCGGCCCGAGATACTGCCGGGCATAACTGCCGAACGAGCCGGAGACGGGGTTGCGTACCGCCATCTCGCCCAGCGCGCGCATGACGATAAACACCGCCGCGCCGCCTACCAGATAGGCCAGCAGCACCGCCGGGCCTGCGGCCTGAATTGCCGCCGCCGAGCCATAAAACAGCCCGGTGCCGATGGCGGAACCGAGCGCGATGAAGCGAATGTGCCGGCCGTTAAGCCCGCGCAGCAGGTGTGGCTTTTGTTGCGATTGTGGTTGTTGTTGCATACAGAAGTGTCCTGATAATAGTTATATGACGACAAATATGCGCGTAGAGCGGCCGGGTGGAGAAACTCCACCCGGCGCGGGTACAGAAAACAACAGTGATTAAATCTGACTTGGCAGTACGGCAGGCAGCAGTCGCGTCAGATGACGCGCCGCCAGAAGCGCAATGGCGTTATCGATATCCGGCGCGAAGAAGCGGTCCTGGACATAATGGGACACACGTTCACGCAGCAGATGACGCGCCTCCTCCAGCAGCGGGCTGGTGGCAAGCCCCTCACGCATATCCAGCCCCTGAGCGGCCGCCAGCCACTCCACCGCCAGTACGCCGCGGGTGTTGTCGGCCATCGCCCACAGACGACGTCCTGCGGCGGGCGCCATCGAGACATGGTCTTCCTGGTTTGCCGACGTCGGCAGGCTGTCGACGCTGTGCGGATGCGCCAGCGCTTTGTTTTCGCTCGCCAGCGCCGCCGCGGTCACCTGGGCTATCATAAAGCCGGAGTTCACGCCGCCGTTTTTCACGAGGAATGGCGGCAGCTGCGACATATGGCTGTCCATCATCAGCGCGATACGACGCTCGGACAGCGAGCCAATCTCGGCAATCGCCAGCGCGATGTTATCCGCCGCCATCGCCACCGGCTCCGCATGGAAGTTACCGCCGGAAATCACCTCATTTTCGCTGGCGAAGACCAGCGGGTTGTCGGAGACCGCATTCGCTTCCGCCAACAGCACCTCTGCCGCCTGGCGCAGCTGCGTCAGGCAGGCGCCCATCACCTGCGGCTGACAGCGCAGAGAGTACGGGTCCTGTACCTTATTGCAGTTGTGATGCGACTGCGAAATCGCGCTGTCGTCGGTCAGCACATGACGGTAGAGCGACGCTGCATCGATCTGCCCACGCTGGCCGCGCGCATCATGAATGCGCGCATCGAAGGGACGCCGCGAGCCGAGGGCCGCTTCGGTCGTCAACGCGCCGCACACGACCGCGGAGGCGAACAGATCTTCCCCTTCGAACAGGCCGCGCAGCGCAAACGCCGTGGACGCCTGAGTACCGTTGAGCAACGCCAGCCCCTCTTTTGCCGCGAGCGTAATCGGCTCCAGACCGGCTTTTTTCAGCGCCTGCGTCGCGGGCATCCATTCGCCGTCAAAACGCGCTTTCCCTTCGCCGAGCAGCGTCAGCGACATGTGCGCCAGCGGCGCCAGGTCGCCGGACGCGCCGACAGAGCCTTTGGCTGGGATCCACGGCGTGACGCCTTTATTCACCAGTTGGATCAGCATCTGAATCACGCTCAGGCGAATGCCGGAGAAGCCGCGAGCAAGGCTGTTAATCTTCAGCACCATGATCAGCCGCGCCATATCGTCGTCCAGCGGCTCACCCACGCCCGCCGCGTGAGACAGCACCAGCGAACGCTGCAGATTTTCCAGGTCTTCCGTCGAAATACGGGTTTGCGCCAGCAAACCGAAACCGGTATTGATGCCGTACGCGGTACGCCCTTCGGCAAGAATGGCGTTCACGCAGGCAACGCTCTCATTGATAGCGGCAAACGCGCGCTCATCAAGCGTAATGTGCACCGGATGGCTGTACATTTCGCGCAGTTGCGCCAGGCTCAGTTGACCAGGAATCAGTGTTACGTTTTTCATTTCGCGTGCCCTTGCGTTGCAGCTACCATCGGAAGATTCAGTCCTTGCTCTGTTGCGCACTCAATCGCTATCTCATAACCCGCATCGGCATGGCGCATCACGCCGGTCGCCGGGTCATTGCGTAGTACGCGAGCGATGCGCGCTGCGGCTTCATCGGTACCGTCGCAGACGATAACCATACCAGAGTGCTGGGAGAAGCCCATCCCCACGCCGCCGCCGTGATGCAGCGACACCCAGGTCGCGCCGCTGGCGGTGTTCAATAGGGCGTTAAGCAGCGGCCAGTCGGAAACGGCGTCAGAGCCGTCGCGCATGGCTTCAGTTTCACGGTTCGGGCTGGCGACCGAGCCGGAGTCGAGGTGGTCGCGACCGATAACGATCGGCGCGGAGACTTCGCCGCTGCGCACCATTTCATTAAATGCCAGGCCCAGCTTTTGACGCCACTCCAGGCCCACCCAACAGATACGGGCCGGCAGGCCCTGGAAGCTGATGCGCTCCCGCGCCATATCCAGCCAGTGGTGCAGATGCTTATCATCGCTGATGATTTCTTTAACTTTCGCATCGGTCTTATAGATATCCTGTGGATCGCCGGACAGCGCAACCCAGCGGAACGGGCCAATGCCGCGGCAGAACAGCGGACGAATATAGGCCGGTACGAAGCCCGGGAAGTCAAACGCGTTGTCGACGCCCATCTCCTTTGCCATCTGGCGGATGTTGTTGCCGTAGTCAAACGTCGGCACGCCCATCTCGCTGAAGGCCAGCATTGCCTGTACGTGCTCGGCCATAGAACGTTTCGCCGCCAGAATCGTCCCCTGCGGGTCGGATTCGGCTTTTGCCTGATACTCTTCCCAGCTCCAGCCTTGCGGCAGGTAGCCGTGCAGCGGGTCGTGGGCGCTGGTCTGGTCGGTAACCATATCCGGACGCACGCCGCGTTTTACCAGTTCCGGCACAATATCAGCCGCGTTGCCGCACAGCGCGATAGACACCGCGCGCCCTTCGGCAGTGTATTTTTTAATGCGCGCCAGCGCATCATCCAGCGAAGTGGCCTGCTCGTCGACATAGCGGGTACGCAGACGGAAATCGATACGGCTCTGCTGACATTCGATGTTCAAAGAGCATGCGCCCGCCAGCGTCGCCGCCAGCGGCTGCGCGCCGCCCATACCGCCCAGACCGGCTGTCAGCACCCAGCGCCCCTGCAGGCTGCCGTCATAGTGCTGGCGACCCGCTTCGACGAACGTTTCGTAGGTGCCCTGCACGATCCCCTGGCTGCCGATGTAGATCCAACTGCCCGCGGTCATCTGACCGTACATCGCCAGCCCTTTGGCATCGAGTTCGTTAAAGTGTTCCCAGGTCGCCCAGTGCGGCACCAGGTTTGAGTTGGCGATCAGCACGCGCGGTGCGTTTTCATGGGTTTTGAATACGCCGACCGGCTTGCCGGACTGCACCAGCAGCGTTTCGTCGCTTTCCAGTTTGGTCAACGCATTCACGATAGCGTCATAGCATTCCCAGTTGCGCGCCGCGCGTCCGATACCGCCGTACACCACCAGCTCATGTGGGTTTTCGGCCACATCCGGGTCGAGGTTGTTCATTAACATACGCAACGGGGCTTCGGTCAGCCAGCTCTTCGCAGTAAGCGTGGTGCCTCGCGGCGCACGTACGTCGAGCTTGCGATATTTGCTTTGCGACATCGGGGTTTCTCCTGACAATTAACGGTGTTTACGTAGATACATATACTTGTCTATACAAGCACGCGCAAGTCAGAATTTAACAAAAATGATACAATTTTGTTATATTGCGTCAGCAATCACGCTTTTGCCGACGCAGAGGTGTCAGGAGGTGAAATGGCCTTGCAGACGGTAGCGCGCGCCGGGGAACAGCAGGCGGGCGTGGGAAACAATATGCGAGGTAGACCACGTACGGCGGAGGATACGCAGGCACGGGTCATGCTCATGGATGTGTAACAACCGGCACTCCTCTCCCGTCGCTTTCACCGCTTCGACAATGTGCTCGCCTTCGGTCAGCGGCGCGATGAGCGACAAATAGGCATGCGGCGTGGTGGCGGTGTAATCCTGTTGCAGATAGGCGGGAACCACTTCCGCATTAACGCAACGGTCCTCTATCTGCACCGGGATGTCGTTTTCATAATGCACCATCAGCGAATGGTAGATGCGCGAACCCTCCGCCACGCCGAGCGCCGCCGCCTGGTTTGCGTCGGCACGGGTCTCCTCCAGCATTAACACCTCACAGCGGTGCGCATGCTGGCGGCTGGCAATTTCGTCGGCAATGCTGTGAATTTCAAACAGCGCCGACTGGCCCTTCGGCTCGGCGACAAAAGTGCCGACGCCCTGCAAACGCACAAGCAATCCCTCATCCGTCAGCTCACGCAGCGCACGGTTCACGGTCATGCGGCTGAAGCCAAACTGCGCCACCAGCTCCGCTTCCGAAGGGATCCTGTCGTGAGGACGCCACACACCAGCGGCTATATTGTCGCTGATGGCCTGTTTGACCTTCTCATAGAACGGCGCCGGTGCGCCGGAACGGGATGAAAACATGTACTGGTCCTTTCGTGTTAATCCTGACGCCATTCGTGGACGATTTGCCAGGCCAGACGAGCTGCCGTTCGCGCCCCCTGGCCATCGCGATCGTAGTGTGGATTAAACTCTACCAGATCGACCGCCTGAAGTTTGCCGCTGTGGCACAATGGCGCAATAATACCCATCAACGTCGCGAAAGGCACCCCCAGCGCAGCAGGTGCAGATACAGCAGGCATCTCCCAGGCAGGCATGACGTCCAGGTCAATCGTCAGGTAGATGCGGTCATGGCTCTCGATCACCCGCCGCAAATCCGCCGCAAGCCCGGTATTACGGGGGTCCAGCAGCGTTAAATCCTCCAGCACCGTCACGTTACGACGCGCCGCCTCCTGCCACAACGCCTGGGTATTCGCCGCCCGGCTCGCGCCATAGCAGGTATAGCTGAACGCCCTCCCCTGCGCCTCGCAGTGCAGCGCTAACTGGCGAAACGGCGTGCCGGAGGTCGCCACCGGCGCCTGACGGAGATCGAGGTGGGCGTCGAGGTTCACAATCGCTACCCGCTCGTTCGGGAATGCATCCAGCACGCCCGCGCCGTGTCCATAGGCGGTCTCATGTCCGCCGCCGAAGACCAGCGTGCGCATATTCGCCCGCTGGCAGGCAATGACCGCTGCCCGCAGCGCCTGCTGTGCGTCTTCCAGTTGCTCGCCCTCAACGCCAACGGAGCCCATGTCCACCAGCCTGTCGTGGCCTTCGTGGCTGGCCATATTCGCCAGCGCCTTGCGCAAGATGTCCGGCGCCTGCTGCGCCCCTGGGCGACCCTGGTTGCGTTTTACGCCTTCATCACACGCAAACCCGAGCAGCGCAATGCGCGGCGCGCCGGGTTCCGGCGCAAAGGTTTCGCTGACCGTGACGGTCTGAAAAAGCCGTCGGGCGGTCGGTGATTCCGCGCTGTCATCACGCCCCTGCCAGATATCGCTTGCCGTTGAATGCCACAGTGTCATGCGCTTACCTCTCCACGAAAGACCCGCTGCCAGAGCGGATTACGACTCGGTTCATAGACCATTTCAACCGGATGCTGCGCATCCCAGATAACGAAATCAGCGACATATCCTGGCGCCAACTGACCATGGGTGTGCTGACGGCCCAGCGCGCACGCGGCATGCCGCGTAACGCCAGTCCAGGCCTCTTCAGGCGTTAACCCGAACTTCACGCAGGCCATATTCATCGCCAGATGCAGGCTGGCAAACGGGCTGGTGCCGGGGTTAAAGTCGGTCGCCACCGCCATCGGCACCTGATACTGGCGCAGAAGCTCAACCGGCGGCTTGCGGGTTTCATTGAGGAAATAGAACGCGCCGGGCAGCAGAACCGCCACGGTGCCAGCGGCCGCCATCGCCGCCACGCCCGCTTCATCAAGATATTCGATATGGTCGGCGGAAAGCCCCTGATAGCGGCTGACCAGCTGTGCGCCGCCCTGGTCGGAAAGCTGTTCAACATGCCCTTTAACCGCCACGCCCAGCGCCTGAGCCTTACGGAACACACGCTCCGTCTGCGCTGGCGTAAAGCCGACGTTTTCACAAAAAGCGTCGACGGCGTCAAAGCACCGCGCCTGCCAGAGCGTCGGCAGGATAACGTCGCAAACCAGATCGATATAGGCATCCGCGCGGCCTTTATATTCCGGCGGGATCGCATGGGCGGCGAGCAGCGTCGGGCTAATCTCCACCGCATGTCTGGCGGCAAGCTGTTGGGCGACATTGAGCATTTTGCGTTCGTTGTCGAGGTCCAGACCGTAGCCGGATTTTACCTCCAGCGTCGTGACGCCTTCCGCCATCAGGCGCTTCAGTCGCCCTTCCGCCAGACGCAGAAGGTCCGCTTCGCTGCTTTCGCGGGTCGCCCGCACGGTGGCGTTAATCCCGCCGCCGTTATCGCTGATGGTTTTATACGACACGCCGTTCAGCCGCTGCTCCCACTCCTGCGCCCGGCTACCGGCAAACACCAGATGGGTATGGCAGTCGATCAGCCCCGGCGTCACCAGTCGCCCGGCCAGATCCACCGTACGCCCGACGTGCCCGGCAACGGCGCTTTCGGCGACCAGCGCGACAATTCGCCCGTCGCGCACGACCAGCGCGCGCTCCTCGAGCATACCGTAGGGCCGGGTATTGCAAGGGTCAAAGGTGGCAAACCGGGCGTTGCGCCAGACCACATCATCTGCGGTTAATTCAGTCATAAGCGTTCACTTGTCATGGGTTGTATAGACATTTATTGGCATACGCCAAAAGATGTCAATAAATTGCAGGCAAATGTTGTTTATTTGTGACATTTCACCACGCCCCGTTCCCCCCGGAAGCGAACTTTTTCTCACCACGGCTTCCCGTTTCGCCCAACTTAGTATAAAAAGGCAGTTTTTAGGGACTCATCTTTTTTATTATCATCAGCCTGGAGCATCATGAACATATCATCGGTTTCCCGTCTGGCGCTGGCGCTC
Source organism: Pluralibacter sp. (assembly GCF_019237635.1). GTDB lineage: Bacteria > Pseudomonadota > Gammaproteobacteria > Enterobacterales > Enterobacteriaceae > Enterobacter_B. The sequence continues at coordinate 9,444 of NZ_JAFAGS010000127.1, read as the reverse complement.
GCTTTTGGCGTGACACTGACCGCCTGTAGCTCAACGCCGCCGGATCAGCGCCCGTCCACTCAGGGCGCGCCGGGAACGACATCCCGTCCGATCCTGTCTGCTGCTGAAGCGAAAAACTTCGTTCAGTCACGCTATTTCACCACCATGGATGCGAATGCTGCGCCGTGGTCGCCTTCTGCGATTACAACACCGGCGAAACCGGATTACGTGGTTGGACCGGCGGGTACAGAGGGCGTGACGCATACGACGATTCAGGCGGCGGTTGATGCCGTTATCGCCCGCCACAGCGACCGCCGCATGTATATTGCGGTTCTGCCTGGCGAGTATCCTGGCACCGTGTATATCCCTGCCGCACCTGGCAGTGTGACGCTTTACGGCACTGGCGATAATGCCGCCGATGTGAAAATCGGTCTGGCTATCGACTCTGAAATCGATCCGAACAGCTGGCGCCGTCTGGTGAACCCGGGCGGTAAATACATGCCGGGCAAACCGGCGTGGTATATGTTTGACAGCTGCCAGAGTAAGCGTAGCGCCACTGTTGGCGTGATGTGCTCAGCCGTCGTCTGGTCGCAGAACAACGGTCTGCAGTTGCAGAATCTGACCATTGAAAACAACCTCGGCGACAGCGTTGATGCAGGTAACCACCAGGCGGTAGCACTGCGCAGCGACGGCGACCAGGTGCAGATCAACAAGGTCAATATTCTGGGCCGCCAGAACACCTTCTTCGTTACCAACAGTGGCGTGCAGAACCGTCTGCAAAACGATCGCATTACCCGCACGCTGGTCACCAACAGCTACCTGGAAGGGGATGTGGATATCGTTTCCGGCCGCGGCGCGGTGGTGTTCGATAACACCGACTTCCGTGTGGTCAACTCGCGTACCCAGCAGGAAGGCTACGTGTTCGCGCCTGCCACCCAGTCGAACCTGTTCTTCGGTTTCCTGGCCACCAACAGCCGCTTTAACGCCGCAGGCGATGGCGTCGCTCAGCTTGGCCGCTCGCTGGATGTGGACAGCAGCACCAATGGTCAGGTGGTTATCCGCGACAGCGTGATTAACGACGGTTTTAACACGGCAAAACCGTGGGCCGACGCGGCTATCTCCAAACGTCCGTTTAGCGGCAACACTGGCGCGAAAGACGACAAAGGCGAGATTCAGCGCAACCTTAACGACACGAACTTCAACCGCATGTGGGAATACAACAACCGCGGCGTGGGAAGCTACGTGGTGGCTGAGCCGAAGCAGTAAGATGAAAACCCGGCAGTCCTGCTGCCGGGTTAGCCTCAGTTTAAGCGTATTCTGTATATCTATATCTCAGTGCCAATCGATGATATTTAATATATCTTCTGCGTTTCCCCCACATAATAAAAATTTCTTCTCAGAAAACCAAAAAACACAAAGACAATATAATCATCACGTTCAGAGACTTGGACCAGGTTAATCGATCGTTATCATCAATAATTATATTTGATGTTTCTTTATACAGCATGTATTCCTTGATCACTGCGGTAATACTTTATTACTAGTCAGCACCCCTATCTGGCGATACGCATTCTGCGTTATTGCAGATAATCTGAAATCAATCAGTAAAAGGAAACCGGAAAATGAGTGATATTGATCAGAAGATTGCTGAATTGAAATATAACCCTGCTGAAGTACTGGCTTTCAAAGGTGAAAAGATCGAAAGCTTTAAAAAAGCGGAAGGGAAGAACAATGATGGAAAATACATTGTCATCACCCGTGAAAAAATTAATATCTCCAGTCAAAATGTTGACATCGGCATTGTTGATGCAATGACCGACCTTACCTACCCTGGGGCGGTAGTATTAGCAGATACCGATTTAGTTGAAAACCGCCCATCGCTGATCTCGGCAAAGCGTAGCGCCGTTGATTTTGTTATTGATCTCCCTGGTATGGAGCAGGATGCTATTTTCAATATTACCGATCCCAAATACGGAAATATTCGCTCAGCTATTGATGAAAAATTCAATATGTGGGCCAAAAATTACGCGGATACGCACTCCATTGTGGCACGATCTTTTTATAATGAGAGTATGATTGCCAGTGAAATGCAGATGCTGGTTAAGTTCGGCTTTGGCATTAAGCAGGCGGAAAAAGAGTTGAGCATCGACTTTAGCGCAGTCCGCGAGCGTAAAAGCTCGGTATTTATTGCATCATTCCGGCAGATTTTCTACACCGTCTCAATGTCAGGACTGCCTTCCAGACCTTCTGAACTGTTCGCAGACGACGTTAACTGGGATGCCCTTGAACGCCAGGGCGCGGGCAATGACGCACCGCCCGCGCTGGTTTACAAAGTCGCCTATGGCCGCAATATTTTTGTGAAGCTTGAAACCAACCACAGCAGCAATGAAGTGGAATCAGCATTTAAAGCCGTAATGAAAGATGTGAGCGCCAGCGCTAACGCCAGGTATAAGGATATTCTTGATAATACAACGTTTACCGCTGTGGTATTAGGCGGCGGCGTTAATGGACAAAACGAAATCATTTCATCAAAGGATATTTCAAAAATTAATCAGGTCATCGCCAAATACTCGATGTGCAATACATCAAACCCTGGTTATCCGGTCTCGTACTCCACCGTTTTTTTGAAAGACAACAAAGTTGCGGTCGTTAACAGTAGCACCGACTATATTCAAACTACCTATACGGAATATCAAAATGCCGATATTACGCTAAAACATACTGGTGGATACGTGGCGCAATTCCGGGTTGAATGGGATGATGTAAATTATGATGATAACGGAAATAAAACCGTCCAGCGTTGCGGATGGGATGGCAATTCAAAAGACAGAACCGCCCCCTTCTCTACCAATATATCACTACAAGGCAATGCTGAAAATGTCTGCGTATTTGCCAAAGAGTGTACCGGGCTTGCCTGGGAATGGTGGCGAACTGTATTTGATAAGAAAAATATTCCACTGGTACGTAGCCGCACCTTTGAAATTTACGGCACTACACTCAACCAAAAATATAAAATCACCCCCGACGCCTGATTAAGACTATACACAGCAACCCTTTTATATTCACTACATTATCATCTGTTATCCTGTACTGGAGAATACTATGGCTTTATATATGACCCAAAAAATGAGTTACGGTGTCCTTGCGGCAGTGACCTATTATCGCAAGCAGCAAAATGAACACCCCAGCCACGAAGAGAGCGGTGACTTTACCAAAGATGCCTCAAACCACTACGCCGCGGCTAATAATATTGCTCAGGATGTTGTTGAGCTGGGTAAATACCAGAAGTGCCAGGGGGTCCCGAATGGCGGATTAACGCAGGCCATTTGAAGACGATACCGGTAAAAAACCGCCGCGGCGTAAAATGCGCTGCGGCGGCGTTGTGATTAGTGAGCGTTAACCACCACCCACATCGGCCCCTGGCCGACGGCATAACGCCCCTTCTCTTGCAAAAGCCCCTGCTCGCCGTGAATTTCATAGACCGCAATGTGATGCGATTTCTGCCCCGCGGCAATCAGGTATTTCCCACTGTGATCGACGTTGAACCCGCGCGGCTGCGTCTCCGTCGGCTGGAACCCTTCAACATCCAGCACGCTGCCGTCTTCGGAGACGCTGAAAACGGTAATCAGGCTGGAGGTACGGTCGCAGGCATACAGGTGACGCCCGTCCGGGGTGATATGAATATCCGCCGCCCAGCGCGTGCCGGTGAAGTCTTCCGGCATCATATCCAGCGTCTGTACACAGTCAATTTCGCCGTGCGGATCGCGAAGCTCCCACACATCTACCGAACTGTTCAGCTCGTTGACGCAATAGGCATACTGCTGGTTAGGATGGAAGACCATATGACGCGGACCGGCGCCGTCAACGGTTGTGACTTCCGCCGGTGTCTGCGCCACCAGATTACCGTCGTCGCTCAGGGTGAACAGGCAGATACGGTCCTGCTTCAGCGCCGGTACCCACAGGGTGCGGTTATCCGGGGTGATATTGGCCGAGTGGCAGCCTTCCAGCCCTTCCACGACGTCCGCCAGCCCTACCGGCAGGCCGTCTTCAAGACGCGTGACGCTGACGCTGCCCGCGTTGTAGGAGCCGCTGAACAGGAAATTGCCTTTATGGTCGGTCGAAATATGAGTCGGGCTGCCCGGCAGTGCCGACTCGCCGGCAAAGGTCAGCGCGCCGTTATCCGGAGCGATACGGTAGGCGATAACGCGAAACTCAGGACGCACACCCACGTAAAGGTAGCGCTTGTCAGGGCTGATAACCATCGGCTGCACCTGCCCGGCGACATCAACCACCTGCACCAGCGTCAGGCTGCCGTCATTTTTCAGGCTCCAGACGTGGATCTGCTGGCTTTCCGGACTGGCGGTATAAACGGTTTGTTTCATGATAACTCCTTTCCTTACGACGGCGGGTGGAGACAACTACCAAGGTAGACGGTTTTAGAGGTTAGTGCTGAAAAATTTGCCCTGCGACCATAGCGGTGTACCATCGTCAGCAGCAAAATTTTCACCATTAACCTGGATTACATTATGACATCTCGCGTGATTGCCCTTGATTTAGACGGTACGCTGCTGACGCCCACGAAAACCATTCTTCCTGAATCGCTGGAGGCACTCAAACGCGCAAAAGCGGCGGGCTATCAGATCCTCATCGTGACCGGTCGGCATCACGTTGCCATCCACCCTTTTTATCAGGCACTGGCGCTGGATACACCTGCAATTTGCTGTAATGGCACTTACTTGTATGATTATCATGCAAAAACGGTGCTGGAAGCGGATCCCATGCCGGTCGACAAAGCCCAGGATCTGGTCGGCATGCTGAATGCGCACGACATTCATGGCCTGATGTACGTCGACGATACCATGATGTATGAGCGCCCGACCGGCCACGTGTTACGCACCCGCAACTGGGCGCAAAACCTGCCGCAGGAGCAGCGCCCGTCGTTTACCCAGGTCGCCTCGCTGGCGCAGGCCGCCCAGGACGTGAAGGCTGTCTGGAAATTCGCCCTGACCGACGAAGACACGCACAAGCTGCGCGCCTTTGCCGACCAGGCCGCGCAGACGCTGAGTCTGGAATGCGAGTGGTCGTGGCACGATCAGGTGGATATCGCCCGCAAAGGTAACAGCAAAGGCAAGCGCCTGGCGAAATGGGTCGCGTCGCAGGGAATTTCAATGCAGGACGTGATTGCCTTCGGCGACAACTTCAATGATATCAGCATGCTGGAAGCTGTCGGCACCGGTGTGGCGATGGGCAACGCCGATGAGGCGGTCAAAGCCCGGGCGAGCCTGGTCATTGGCGATAACACCACCACCAGCATCGCCGATTTTATTACCACCCGCCTGCTGTGATCAGGCGGTAATCGACACGCTTTTGACCTGCGCGTAAAGCCACAGGCCTGGTTTGATAGCCAGGTCGTCACGCGCCCAAGGGCTGATTCGCGCCCACAGCGTGCGGCCGCCGACCTCAAGCTGCACCTCCACCTGGCCGTTGTCGTCGTAACACTGGGCGACCTTAACCCGCAGTACGTTGCGGATGCTGGTCTGCGCCGGAGGCTGTAGCACCAGCGAGACATCTGAGGCCTGAATACGCACCCGCACCGGCGACTGCACCGGTTTGTCCAGCTTGTTCACCCAGATATGCTGATCGCCCAACGCCAGCGCCGTCATCGCGTAATGCGGATGATGTTCAAGCACAGAGACTTTCAGAATGCTGCTCTGCTGTTCCTGCGGCAGCCACGGATGCATCACGCTGCTGCCCCAGACCTCTTCCAGCGGGCCGAACGCTTTTACGTTTCCCGCCTCAAGCACCAGCACATTATCGGCCAGATGCAGAATCTCATCGAGCGAGTGGCTGACGTACAGCATTGGAATATGAATCTCGCGCGCCAGGCGCTGCAGGTAGGGCAGCAGCTCGCGTTTACGCGGAATATCCAGCGACGCCAGCGGCTCATCCAGCAGCAGCAGCTCCGGGGCGGTCAGCAACGCGCGGCCGATCGCCACGCGCTGTTTCTCGCCCCCCGACAAACTGCCCGGCAGCCTGTCGAGCAGCGGCTCAATCCCGAGCAGCGCCACTAGTTTATCAAACTGGTCCGCCATGTTTTTGGCCATGCCGTAACGCAGGTTGCCGCGCACCTTGTAGTGCGGGAACAGACGCGCATCCTGAAAGACATAGCCGACACGACGCTTATCCGGCGATAAAAACAGCCCGCTGTCGGTGTCGCTCAGCGTGCGGCCATTGAGCGCAATGCGTCCCTGTTCGGGTTTGGTCAGACCGCTGATGGCGTTGATCAATGAGGTTTTACCGGCGCCGGAGACGCCGAAGACGGCGGTGATCCCGGTCGCGGGCAGCGTTTCGTTCATGGTCAGGCAGTGATCGCCCAGCGTCTGGCGAAAGTTGAGCTCAAGCATCCGTTACTTCCCTGTCCGTTCACGACTAAGACGCGCCAGCCATTCGGAGACCAGCAGCGACACCAGCGCCAGCACGATGGAGATGACGCACAACCGCGCCGCCGCGCCTTCGCCGCCAGGGGTTTGAATCAACGTGTACATGGCGGAAGGAATCGTGCGCGTTTCGCCAGGGATGTTGGAGACAAAGGTGATTGTCGCGCCAAACTCGCCAAGGGAGCGGGCAAAGGCCAGCACGGTACCGACGATAATTCCCGGCAACATCAGCGGCAGCGTGATGGTCATAAATACGCGCCAGCGCCCTGCGCCCAGCGTACAGGCCGCCTGCTCAAGCTTAACGTCCACCCCCTCTAGCGCCAGGCGTATCGCCCGCACCATCAACGGAAACGACATCACCGCAGCGGCCAGCACCGCGCCGCGCCAGCTAAAAGCAAAGCTAATACCGAACCAGTCGTACAGCCTCGACCCAATAAACCCGCGACGCCCCATCGCGATGAGCAGCAGATACCCCACCACCACGGGCGGCAGCACGAGAGGAAGATGAATCAGACTATCAAGTAGAGCTTTGCCTGGAAAACGACGCCGTACCAGCAACCAGGCAAAGAAGATCCCAAAAGGCAAACTGCAGATAACCGCCAGGGATGAGACTTTCAGGCTCAGCATAACCGCCTGCCATTCGGGATCCGTCAATATCATTCGTGCGTAGTAAATCCGTAACGTTTAAAGATAGCCGACGCCTGCGGCCCTTTCAGGTAATCGTAAAACGCTGTAACGGTAGCATTTTTATGGCCATCGACGATAGCTATCGGATACTCCACTTTTTTGTGGGAGTCTTCCGGGAAGATACCGACGACCTTCACGCCTTTGCCGGCAACCGCGTCAGAGCCATAAACGATGCCCAGCGGCGCTTCGCTACGCTCCACCAGCGCCAGAGCGCCGCGAACGTCTTCAGCAGGCGCCAGCTTCGGCGACAGCGTCTCCCATGCGCCCAGTTTCTGTAGCGCCTCTTTGGCATAAATTCCCGCCGGAACGTGCTCCGGGTCGCCCACCGCCAGACGGCCGCCGTTCAGCAGCGTGACCCAGTCGGTTTTGTCATTAATGGCGATATCGCCCTGCTTGCTGGCTTTAGGCGCCACCACCACCAGGCTGTTGCCGAGCAGCGTTTCACGACTTGCCGTATCAATGGATTTTTTCTCTACCGCGTAGTCCATCCACTTCTGGTCAGCGGAGATAAAAAGATCGGCTGGCGCGCCTGCTTCAATCTGGCGAGCCAGCGTCGAGGATGAGGCAAATGACGACACCACATCGACGTTTTTCTCTTTTTTATACTCTTTGGCGATGTCCTGCAGCGCGTTCGTCAGCGAGGCGGCGGCAAAGACGGTTATCTTGCCTTCATCAGCAACGGCATGACCAGCAACGGAAAGCGATAAAGCGGCCCCTGCGAAAAGGCGTAACCATGAACGTTCCATCTGTAACTCCTGTGAGTGTCGTTATATAGACACAAATATAACGACAACCGTAGGGTTTTCCCAGCGCTAATTATTATCCTTTATTGCGTAATCAAGGACCTGTCACAACATTTATCGGCACCGATGCTGGATTGCTTTAGCGGCCGTGAGAACGTTAATACCGCGCATTGACGTTTCATCGTGGCAAGAGGATGGAGTCCGGCGATGGCCGACGAAATGGAGAAAAAACCAGGGAGGTGTTCTGACACGCTTTGCAAAAAAAAACGGAGAATGTCTCAGGACAGTCTCCGTTCAGTTCTAAAGCATCAGTGATTCTTTTGCGGGCCGTCTTTATGACCGATACCGGAAAGGACGTTAAACACTTCGCCGAGACCGTAAATCAACCCCAGGATCACCGCCATCACCACGGGAACCATGATTACGGCGAAGACCAGACTTTTCAACAACTCTAACATGGTTAGCTCCGGACATTGTGATTACTTTATTGTAACCCGATAATCAGGAAAAACACGCCCCTTTTGTGCGATGGGTTATGCCATAATCCCCCCTTGCACAGGTTTATCCCGATAAGCAGGACATTGATATGCAGGCCGAAATTCTTCTTACCCTCAAGCTTCAGCAACGTCTGTTCGCCGACTCGCGCCGTATCGCTCTCCTGAAGCACATCGCGCTGACCGGCTCCATCAGCCAGGGGGCCAGGGACGCCGGAATCAGCTACAAAAGCGCCTGGGATGCCATTAATGAAATGAATACGCTGAGCGAACAACCGCTGGTGGATCGCGCCACCGGCGGCAAAGGCGGCGGCGGCGCGGTGCTTACCCGCTACGGCGAGCGGCTGATCCAGCTTTACGATCTGCTGGCGCAAATTCAGCAAAAGGCCTTTGACGTGTTGAGCGACGACGACGCCCTGCCGCTCAACAGCCTGCTGGCGGCGATTTCCCGTTTCTCGCTGCAAACCAGCGCCCGCAACCAGTGGTTCGGCACCATAACCCGCCGCGACCACCAGCAGGTGCAGGAACACGTCGACGTGACCCTTGCCGACGGCAAAACGCGGCTGAAGGTTGCCGTTACGGCACAGAGCGGCGAACGCCTGGGGCTCGAGGAAGGCAAAGAGGTGCTGGTGCTGCTGAAAGCGCCGTGGGTGGGAATGACTCACGACCCGGCTGTCGCCACGGGCGCAGATAACCAGCTCAGCGGTACGATAAGCCATATAGAACGCGGCGACGTCCAGTGCGAAGTATTAATGACCCTGCCTGACGGCCAGCCACTGTGCGCTACCGTTCCGGCAGAGCAGGCCCGCAGCCTGCGCGAAGGACAGCAGGCCATTGCCTGGTTCAACGCCGACAGAGTGATCCTCGCTACCCTCTGCTGATGGCCTTGACTTTCACCAGCAGAACACGTATCCCTGTTTTAAATCGCTACATAAAACGGGATACACAATGTCATCATTGCAAATTTCGCAAGGCACGTTTCGTCTTAGCGATACAAAAGCGCTCTCAATCGAAGATTTAACCCTGCGCGCTGGCGAAAGCTGGGCTTTTGTCGGCAGCAACGGCAGCGGTAAATCGGCGCTGGCGCGGGCGTTGTCCGGCGAG
>NZ_JAFAGS010000095.1 GCF_019237635.1 Pluralibacter sp. | reverse complement strand
GTTATCGGCCAGGCCTGTGAATTTGACTACTCCGGCGCCCAGGCGTGTAAAGCTCTGCGCGAAGAGGGTTACCGCGTCATTCTGGTGAACTCCAACCCGGCAACCATCATGACCGACCCGGAAATGGCCGATGCGACCTATATCGAGCCGATTCACTGGGAAGTGGTGCGCAAAATCATCGAAAAAGAGCGTCCGGATGCGGTACTGCCGACCATGGGCGGCCAGACGGCGCTGAACTGTGCGCTGGAGCTGGAGCGTCAGGGCGTGCTGGCCGAGTTCGGCGTGACCATGATTGGCGCTACCGCCGACGCGATTGATAAAGCGGAAGACCGTCGCCGTTTCGACGTGGCGATGAAGAAAATCGGCCTCGACACCGCGCGTTCCGGTATCGCACACAACATGGAAGAGGCGCTGGCGGTTGCCGCTGACGTCGGCTATCCGTGCATCATCCGTCCGTCCTTCACCATGGGCGGCACCGGCGGCGGTATCGCCTACAACCGTGAAGAGTTCGAAGAAATCTGCGCCCGCGGTCTGGATCTCTCCCCGACCAACGAACTGCTGATTGATGAATCGCTGATCGGCTGGAAAGAGTACGAGATGGAAGTGGTGCGTGATAAAAACGACAACTGCATCATCGTCTGCTCCATCGAAAACGTTGACGCCATGGGCATCCATACCGGTGACTCTATCACCGTAGCGCCAGCGCAGACCCTGACCGACAAAGAATATCAAATCATGCGTAACGCCTCGATGGCGGTACTGCGTGAAATCGGCGTAGAGACCGGCGGTTCCAACGTGCAGTTCTCGGTAAACCCGAAAACCGGCCGTCTGATCGTTATCGAAATGAACCCGCGCGTGTCCCGTTCTTCCGCGCTGGCCTCTAAAGCCACCGGTTTCCCGATTGCCAAAGTGGCAGCGAAACTGGCGGTGGGCTACACCCTCGACGAGCTGATGAACGACATCACCGGCGGCCGTACCCCGGCATCGTTCGAACCGTCCATCGACTACGTGGTCACCAAAATTCCTCGCTTTAACTTCGAAAAATTCGCCGGAGCGAACGACCGTCTGACCACCCAGATGAAATCTGTCGGCGAAGTGATGGCGATTGGCCGCACCCAGCAGGAATCCCTGCAGAAAGCGCTGCGTGGCCTGGAAGTGGGCGCGACCGGCTTTGACCCGAAAGTGAGCCTGGACGACCCGGAAGCACTGACCAAAATTCGCCGCGAGCTGAAAGACGCAGGCGCAGAGCGTATCTGGTACATCGCTGATGCCTTCCGTGCTGGCCTGTCCGTCGATGGCGTGTTCAACCTGACCAATATCGACCGCTGGTTCCTGGTGCAGATTGAAGAGCTGGTGCGTCTGGAAGAGCAGGTCGCAGAGCAGGGCATTAATGGCCTGGACGCTGACTTCCTGCGCGTGCTGAAGCGTAAAGGCTTCGCCGATGCGCGCCTGGCAAAACTGGCGGGCGTGCGCGAAGCGGAAATCCGCAAGCTGCGTGACCAGTATAATCTGCACCCGGTCTACAAACGCGTGGATACCTGTGCGGCAGAATTCGCGACCGACACCGCGTACATGTACTCCACCTATGAAGACGAGTGCGAAGCGAACCCATCCGTCGACCGCGATAAAATTATGGTACTGGGCGGCGGTCCAAACCGTATCGGCCAGGGTATCGAGTTCGACTACTGCTGCGTACACGCTTCCCTGGCGCTGCGCGAAGACGGTTACGAAACCATCATGGTCAACTGTAACCCGGAAACCGTATCGACTGACTATGACACCTCTGACCGTCTCTATTTCGAGCCGGTGACGCTGGAAGACGTGCTGGAAATCGTGCGTATTGAGAAGCCGAAAGGCGTTATCGTGCAGTACGGCGGCCAGACTCCGCTGAAGCTGGCGCGTGCGCTGGAAGCTGCTGGTGTACCGGTAATCGGCACCAGCCCGGATGCAATTGACCGTGCAGAAGACCGTGAGCGTTTCCAGCAGGCGGTTGACCGTCTGAAGCTGAAACAGCCGGCGAACGCCACCGTGACCGCGATTGAACAGGCGGTTGAGAAGGCCAAAGAGATTGGCTACCCGCTGGTGGTGCGTCCGTCCTACGTACTGGGCGGCCGCGCAATGGAAATCGTCTACGACGAAGCGGATCTGCGTCGCTACTTCCAGACGGCGGTCAGCGTCTCTAACGATGCGCCGGTCCTGCTCGACCGCTTCCTGGACGATGCGGTAGAAGTGGACGTAGACGCTATCTGCGACGGCGAAATGGTGCTGATTGGCGGCATCATGGAGCATATCGAGCAGGCGGGCGTGCACTCCGGCGACTCCGCATGTTCGCTGCCTGCGTACACCCTGAGCCAGGAAATTCAGGATGTGATGCGCCAGCAGGTGCAGAAGCTGGCCTTCGAACTGCAGGTTCGCGGTCTGATGAACGTCCAGTTTGCGGTGAAGGACAACGAAGTCTACCTGATTGAAGTGAACCCGCGTGCGGCGCGTACCGTTCCGTTCGTCTCCAAAGCCACCGGCGTACCGCTTGCAAAAGTGGCGGCGCGCGTGATGGCGGGTCAAACGCTGGCACAGCAGGGCGTCACCAAAGAAATCATCCCGCCGTACTACTCGGTCAAAGAAGTGGTGCTGCCGTTCAACAAGTTCCCGGGCGTTGACCCGTTGCTCGGGCCGGAAATGCGTTCTACCGGGGAAGTGATGGGCGTGGGCCGCACCTTCGCTGAAGCGTTCGCCAAGGCGCAGCTCGGCAGCAGCTCGACGATGAAGAAATCCGGCCGTGCGCTGCTCTCGGTTCGTGAAGGCGACAAAGAGCGCGTGGTGGATCTGGCGGCGAAGCTGCTGAAGCAGGGCTTCGAACTGGATGCGACCCACGGTACGGCGATTGTACTGGGTGAAGCCGGTATTAACCCGCGTCTGGTGAACAAGGTGCATGAAGGTCGTCCGCACATTCAGGACCGTATCAAGAATGGCGAATATACCTACATCATCAACACCACCGCAGGCCGCCAGGCGATTGAAGACTCCAAGCTGATTCGCCGCAGCGCGCTGCAGTACAAAGTGCACTACGACACCACCCTGAACGGCGGTTTCGCAACCGCCATGGCGCTCAACGCGGACGCCACCGAGAAGGTGATTTCGGTGCAGGAAATGCACGCGCAAATTACGAAGTAATCCTCCTCCCGCAGGCCCGATTCCCGGGCCTGCGTTTTTTCTTCTCTTTTATTCATAATTTCACGCTTAACCGATCAAGAATATTGACTATTAGCCGGCAGGATTACTGACTACACTCTTTTGTTAAAAGAAAGTAGTAAAATACAGGCTAATCCATGATTTTAATTATTTATGCCCATCCCTATCCGCAGCATTCACATGCGAATAAAGGGATGCTTGAGCAAGTCAGGGACATGGACGGGGTGGAAATCCGTTCCCTTTATCACCTCTATCCCGATTTTAATATCGATATTACCGCCGAGCAGGAGGCGCTTTCTCGCGCTGAGCTGATTATCTGGCAGCATCCCATGCAATGGTACAGCGTACCGCCGTTGCTCAAACTGTGGATAGACAAAGTGCTGTCTCACGGCTGGGCCTACGGTCATAACGGAAACGCGTTACACGGCAAAAGCCTGATGTGGGCGGTCACCACCGGCGGCGGTGAAGACCATTTCGCCATCGGCAGTTGGCCGGGGTTTGACGTGCTGGCGCAGCCCTTACAGGCCACCGCGCTCTACTGTGGCCTGAAATGGCTACCGCCTTTTTCGATGCACTGCACTTTCATTTGCGATGACGAAGCGCTGCAGGCGCAGGCCCGGCACTATAAACAACGTCTGCTTGACTGGCAGGAGGCGCATCATGGATAGCCATACGCTGATTCAGGCGCTGATCTATCTCGGCTCCGCTGCGCTGATCGTACCCATCGCGGTACGTCTGGGGTTAGGTTCAGTGCTCGGCTATCTGATCGCGGGCTGCATTATCGGCCCCTGGGGGCTGAGGTTGGTCACTGACGCCGAGTCTATTCTGCACTTTGCTGAAATCGGCGTGGTGCTGATGCTGTTCGTGATTGGGCTTGAGCTCGACCCGCAACGGTTGTGGAAACTGCGCGTTTCCGTCTTTGGCGGCGGGGCGCTGCAAATGGTGGTCTGCGGCGTGCTGATTGGCGGTTTCTGCATGCTGCTGGGTCTCGACTGGAAGGTGGCGGAGCTGATTGGTCTGACGCTGGCGCTCTCCTCAACGGCGATCGCCATGCAGGCGATGAATGAGCGCAACCTGACGGTTTCCCGGATGGGGCGCAGCGCGTTTGCCGTGCTGTTGTTCCAGGATATCGCGGCAATCCCGCTGGTGGCGATGATCCCGCTGCTGGCGGCAAGCGGCGCCACTACGACGTTCGGCGTCTTCCTGCTGTCCGCGCTGAAGGTGGTGGGCGCGCTGGTGCTGGTGGTATTGCTCGGGCGCTACGTGACCCGACCGGTGTTGCGTTTTGTGGCGCGCTCCGGACTGCGGGAGGTGTTCAGCGCCGTGGCGCTGTTTCTGGTTTTCGGTTTCGGACTGTTGCTGGAAGAGGTCGGTCTGTCGATGGCGATGGGGGCGTTTCTGGCTGGCGTGCTGCTGGCGAGCTCTGAGTATCGCCACGCGCTGGAAAGCGATATCGAACCGTTCAAAGGGCTGCTGCTGGGGCTATTCTTCATCGGCGTCGGCATGTCGGTGGACTTTGGCACCCTGATCACGCATCCGCTGCGAATTGTCGTGCTGCTGTTCGGTTTTCTGGTGATAAAAACCCTGATGCTGTGGCTGATTGCCCGGCCGCTTGGCGTGCCTAAGGCTCAGCGCCGCGGGTTCGCCGTACTGCTGGGGCAGGGCAGTGAGTTTGCCTTCGTGGTCTTTGGCGCGGCGCAGATGGCGAACGTGCTCGATCCGGCGTGGGCGAAAGCATTAACCCTGACGGTGGCGCTGTCGATGGCGGTGACGCCGCTACTGCTGGTGGTGCTGTCCCGTTTGGAGAAAACCGGCAGCGAGCAGGAGCGGGAAGCCGACGAAATTGATGAAGAGCAGCCGCGGGTGATCATCGCCGGTTTCGGCCGTTTCGGTCAGATAACCGGGCGACTGTTGCTCTCCAGCGGCGTGAAAATGGTGATCCTCGATCACGATCCTGACCATGTCGAGACGCTGCGGAAGTTTGACATGAAGGTGTTTTACGGCGATGCGACGCGGGTCGATCTGCTGGAGTCGGCTGGCGCGGCGAACGCCGAGGTGCTGATCAACGCCATTGACGATCCGAAAGCGAACCTGGAGTTGACGGCGCTTGTGAAAACGCATTTCCCGAACCTGCGGATTATCGCCAGGGCGCGGGATGTCGATCATTACATTCAGCTACGCCAGGCGGGGATCGACGCGCCGGAGCGTGAAACCTTCGAAGGCGCGCTGAAGTCCGGGCGGATGGCGCTTGAGGCTTTGGGGCTCGGAGCATACGAAGCGCGCGAGCGCGCAGACCTGTTCCGCCGCTTTAACCTGCGAATGGTCGAAGAGATGGTAGATATCGCGGAAGAGGACGATGCCTCCTTCGCGGCGGCGTTTAAACGTACCAGCGCCATGCTGACCGATATCATCAATGAGGATCGCAATAATCTGTCGCTGATCCAGCGCCACGGCTGGCAGGGAACCGAAGAAGGAAAACATACCGGAAATCCGGCGGATGAACCGGAAAGTAAACCACTGGCATAACGAGGGGTTAGCCGCAAATCGAAAAATTTTCGCTTTCTTTACTCTGCCGCCAGTCGACGAAAGATTATGCTTTCCGTATAGTGGCGGCAATTTTTTGCATCCGGGAATTTTTCAATGATCAGTCTGATTGCGGCGTTAGCGGTGGATCGCGTTATCGGCATGGAAAACGCCATGCCCTGGAACCTGCCTGCCGATCTCGCCTGGTTCAAACGCAATACCGTTAATAAGCCGGTGGTGATGGGGCGTCTGACCTGGGAATCCATTGGCCGCCCGCTGCCGGGGCGTAAAAACATCGTTATCAGCAGTAAGCCTGGTACAGACGATCGCGTCGAGTGGGTTCAGTCTGTTGATGAGGCGATTGCCGCTTGTGGCGGCGCGGAAGAGATTATGGTTATCGGCGGCGGTCGCGTGTATGAGCAGTTCCTGCCGAAAGCGCATAAGCTCTATCTGACCCATATCGATGCCGAAGTGGAAGGGGATACGCATTTTCCGGACTACGATCCGGACGAGTGGGAGTCGGTGTTCAGCGAATTCCACGACGCGGATGCGCAGAACTCGCACAGCTACTGCTTCGAGATTCTGGAACGTCGTTAATTTTTCCCGTGGCCTACCCCTTTCGTTGCGCGAGAGGGGTAGGCGGGAGAGATGTGTTTACGAGGCGACCGCTTCGCTTTCATCGCTATTGAGGCGACGGTTAGACGGCTGTACGAAATACGCTTTATCCTCCCAGCGCAGGCAGGTAAGATCCCCGCCCCAGCAGCAGCCGGTATCGAGAGCATAGATCCCTTCCGGCGTGCCTTTGCCTTCAAGCGACGCCCAATGACCGAACGCGATGCTGTACTCCTGCGTAACCGGGCCCGGGATCGCAAACCACGGTTTTAGCGGCGCAGGCGCCTCTTCCGGCGACTCTTTGGTGTACATGTCCAGTTGCCCGTTAGGGAAGCAGAAGCGCATGCGGGTAAAGGCGTTGGTGATAAACCGCAGCCGCGCCAGACCGGACAGCTCCGTCGACCAGTGGTTAGGCAAGTCGCCGTACATCGCATCGAGGAAGAAAGGGTAGGAGTCGCTGCTGAGCACGGCTTCAACGTCGCGTGCGCACAGTTTGGCGGTGTTGAGATCCCACTGCGGGGTGATCCCGGCATGGGTCATGATGAGCTTTTTCTCTTCGTCTATCTGCATCATGGGCTGGCGGCGCAGCCAGTTCAGCAGCTCGTCGGCATCCGGCGCCTCAAGCAGCGGCGTCAGCCGGTCTTTTGGCTTATTGCGACTGATCCCGGCAAAAACCGCCAGTAAATGGAGGTCGTGGTTGCCGAGCACAATCCGTACGCTATCGCCCAGCGATTTGACGTAGCGAAGCACATCCAGCGATGCCGGGCCGCGTGCGACGAGATCGCCAGTCAGCCAGAGCATGTCCTTCCCAGGGGTAAACGCCACCTGCTGTAACAGCGCGATCAGTTCATCGTAGCAACCATGAACATCGCCAATAAGATATGTACTCATCGAATTAATGAATTATTGCTGGCACTGCCAGACGGAAAACGGGGATATCAATGGCGAAGGTGTTGCCTTCGGCGTCGATCATTTCATAGTGGCCCTGCATGGTGCCGAGCGGTGTTTCCAGCACGGCGCCACTGGTGTACTGGTACTCGTTGCCGGGATCGATATGCGGCTGTACGCCGACCACGCCTTCTCCCTGAACTTCGGTTTCCCGACCGTGGCCGTTGGTGATAAGCCAGTAGCGTCCCAGCAGTTGAACCGGCGTTCGCCCCAGGTTGCGGATAGTGACGGTGTAGGCGAAGACGTAACGTTCCTCATCGGGTGAGGATTGTGACTCAATGTAGACGCTTTGCACCTGTACGCAAACACGGGGCGAATCTAACATGCTTTAGCTCTCCTTTGAGGGCGCATTGTCCGTCAGCCAGTTTGCCATCTGGCAGTACTGAGCGACAGAGATGTTTTCCGCGCGCATGGCGGGGTCGATGCCGAGCCCGGTCAATACGTCAACGGTAAACAGGTTGCCAAGACTATTGCGGATAGTCTTCCGGCGTTGGTTAAACGCTTCGGTGGTGATACGGCTCAGTACGCGAATATCTTTCACCGGATGCGGCAGCGTACTGTGCGGCACCAGACGCACGACGGCAGAGTCCACTTTAGGCGGCGGCGTGAACGCCGACGGCGGTACTTCGAGCACCGGAATAATCTGGCAGTAATATTGCGCCATGACGCTTAATCGACCATACGCTTTACTGTTCGGTCCTGCAACCAGGCGATTCACCACCTCTTTTTGCAGCATAAAATGCATATCGGCAATGGCATCAGTATAGCTAAACAGGTGGAACATCAGCGGCGTGGAGATGTTATACGGCAGGTTGCCGAAGACGCGCAGCGGCTGACCGAGTGTTTCCGACAGTTCGCCGAAGTTCATGGTCATGGCGTCCTGCTGATAAATTGTCAGCTTTGGGCCCAAAAACGGGTGCGTCTGCAGGCGTGCGGCGAGATCGCGGTCCAGTTCGATAACGGTCAGTTTATCCAGGCGTTCGCCAACGGGTTCGGTCAGCGCGGCAAGCCCTGGGCCGATTTCGACCATGGCCTGGCCTTTTTGCGGATTAATCGCAGAGACGATGCTGTCGATCACAAACTGATCGTTGAGAAAGTTTTGCCCGAAGCGTTTACGGGCTAAGTGGCCCTGATGGACTCGATTATTCATTGAGAGTTAACAATCATTTTGATGGCGAGATTAAGCGCCGTAATAAAACTGCCGACGTCCGCTTTTCCCTGGCCCGCCAGCTCAAGCGCGGTGCCGTGGTCAACGGAGGTACGAATAAAGGGTAAACCGAGGGTGATGTTCACGCCGCGGCCGAAACCCTGGTATTTTAGCACGGGTAGACCCTGATCGTGGTACATTGCCAGCACCGCATCCGCATTATCGAGATACTTGGGCTGGAACAGGGTGTCGGCCGGAAGCGGACCGCTGAGGTTCATCCCTTTCGCCCGCATCTCGTTCAGTACCGGAATAATCGTGTCTATCTCTTCCGTACCCATATGCCCGCCTTCTCCCGCATGCGGGTTCAGCCCGCAAACCAGCACGTGCGGATGGGCAATACCAAATTTATGACGTAAGTCGTCATCAAGAATGGTAATGACCTCCCGGAGCAGTTCCGGGGTAATGGCGTCGCTGATGGCTTTAAGCGGCAGGTGGGTGGTCGCCAGCGCCACGCGCAGCTCCTCTGTCGCCAGCATCATCACCACCTTACTGGCCCCGGAGCGATCTTCAAAGAACTCGGTGTGTCCGGTAAAGGCG
Organism: Pluralibacter sp.; assembly: GCF_019237635.1. Classification (GTDB taxonomy): domain Bacteria; phylum Pseudomonadota; class Gammaproteobacteria; order Enterobacterales; family Enterobacteriaceae; genus Enterobacter_B. Next base: position 2,765 of record NZ_JAFAGS010000095.1, on the reverse strand, counting down.
ATGCCCGCATCGTTGATAATGCTTTTTTGCACGGGGCCGGTGATCAGCGCGGCAAATTCCCCATGGGTACAGCCGTCGCATGCTCGCGCCAGCGTTTCCACAACATAAGGGCCGTTTTGCACGTTCAGTACGCCGGGCGTCACGGGGGCAGAAAGCGCAACGGGAAGCAGCGTCAGGGTGCCCGCGCGCTGGGCAAGAGGAGGCTGGGTCGTGTTGTAGGGCAGCAGCGTCAACGGCAAACCGAGCATGGCTGCCCGGCTTGTCAATAATTCGCTATCGGCGCACACCACCAGTTCGACCGGCCAGTCGCGCTGGGCGAGCTGGACTACCAGGTCGGGGCCAATCCCGGCGGGTTCGCCGGGAGTGATAACGACTCGATGCGATGAGGTCATTAGTTGCTCAGAATTTTGACATAGGCGCTGGCGCGCTGTTCTTGCATCCAGGTGGCCGCTTCTTCTGAGAACTTACGGTTCATCAGCATGCGGTAAGCCCTGTCTTTCTGCGCAGCGTCAGTGCGGTCAACCTTGCGGGTATCCAGCAGTTGAATCAGGTGCCAGCCGAAGGAAGAGTGAACCGGCGCGCTGACCTGACCTTTACTCAGCTTCATCACCGCATCACGGAACGAAGGATCGTAGATATCCGGGCTTGCCCAGCCAAGGTCGCCGCCCTGGTTAGCCGAGCCTGGATCCTGAGACAGCTCTTTCGCTGCTTTCTCAAAGGTGGTTTTGCCGCTCTTAATATCCGCAGCAACCTGCTCTAGTTTCGCGCGAGCCTGATCGTCAGACATGATCGGCGATGGCTTCAGCAGGATGTGGCGCGAGTGGACTTCGGTCACGGAAATCGTCTGGCTCTGGCCACGCAGGTCGTTCACTTTGATAACGTGGAAGCCTACGCCGGAACGGATTGGGCCAATGATGTCGCCTTTCTTCGCCGTACTCAGCGCCTGGGCGAAGATGGACGGCAGCTCCTGAATACGTCCCCAGCCCATCTGACCGCCTTTTAAGGCCTGCTGATCGGCGGAATAGGTAATCGCCAGCTTACCGAAATCGGCGCCGCCGCGAGCCTGCTCAACCACGGCGCGCGCCTGGGTTTCCGCTTCGTTAACCTGATCGGAGGTCGGGTTTTCCGGCAGCGGAATCAGGATGTGGCTCAGGTTCAGCTCGGTGCTGGCATCGTTCTGGTTGCCCATCTGTTTTGCCAGCGCATCCACTTCCTGCGGCAGCACGGTAATGCGACGACGCACTTCGTTGTTACGCACCTCGGAGATGATCATCTCTTTGCGGATCTGAGCACGGTAGGTGTTGTAGTTAAGACCATCGTAGGCCAGACGGCTGCGCATCTGATCCGGGGTCATGTTGTTCTGCTTGGCGATGTTGCCGATGGCCTGATCGAGCTGCTCGTCAGAGACCTTAACCCCCATTTTCTGCCCCATCTGCAGGATGATTTGATCCATGATCAGTCGTTCAAGGATCTGATGACGCAGCGTGTTATCGTCCGGCAACTGCTGGCCTGCCTGGCCGGAGTTCAGTTTTACCGATTGCATTAAACCATCAACGTCGCTTTCCAGTACGACGCCATTGTTTACGACGGCTGCTACTTTATCGACAACCTGAGGGGCGGCGAAACTGGTATTCGCAACCATGGCGATACCGAGAAGCAGCGTTTTCCAGTTCTTCATACTCTTTCCATTTCAATTAACCGCAAGCGCGGGGTACGTTTCATAACCGTGACATTACAGAGAGCTTTGATACGGCAAAATGTTCGAACGCAGCATCTGCTGGGTGCCCAGACCATAGTTAGAGCTCAGACCGCGCAATTCAACACTGAAGCCGATTGAGTTGTCGTATTGGCTTTCGTTGCTGTTGGTATCCCAGCCGTTGAGCTTACGCTCATAGCCGACGCGGATAGCGTAGCAACAGGAGCTATACTGAATACCCAGCATCTGGTCTGCCGATTTGCGGGTGTTGGTATCGAAGTAATACGCACCCACCACGGACCAGCGGTCGACAATCGGCCAGCTGGCGGTCATACCGACCTGGGAAATACCCTGGTTATACTGCTGCGACGTGGCATACGACGGCAGCGTCGCCTGAATATACTCCGGGCTGGCATAACGATAATTCAACTGCACTAACCTGTCCTGATCCCGGCGATACTCAACGGTGCCGCTGGCGGTGGCCACGTTATCAAGACGCGTATCATACTGGATGCCGCCGCGCAGGCCCCACTGGTCGGCCATGCGCCAGTAGGTATCGCCAGCCCACACGATGGAGCCTGTTTTGTCGCTCTCAGTAAACGCATTCCCCTCATCACCTGTGCGTGATGGGGTGAAGTAGTAGATTTGACCCACAGAAACGTTAAAACGTTCCACAGCATGGTCATCATAAACGCGCGTGGTTAAACCGGCCGTGACCTGGTTGGCTGAAGCGATACGGTCCAGGCCGCTGTAGGTGCGGTCGCGGAACAGGCCGCTATAGTCGGATTGCAGCAGCGTGGAGTCGTAAACACCGATATTGCTCTGATCTTTGAAAGGCACATACAGGTACTGAACGCGAGGTTCCAGTGTCTGGGTGTACCCCTGAGACCAGTCCATTTCGCGCTCAAAGACCATTTTTCCGTCGATTTTAAACTGCGGTAGCACGCGGTCGACGGATTCCTGGAGATGAGCGTTATTGGTCGTATTATAGTTATCGATATTGGATTGATCATAGTGAGTGGCCATCAATTTGGCTTCGGTATTAATACTTCCCCAGCCGTTCGATAAG
>NZ_JAFAGS010000021.1 GCF_019237635.1 Pluralibacter sp. | reverse complement strand
CGCAGCACCGGTGATCATGTTTTTAACATAGTCGGCGTGGCCCGGGCAGTCTACGTGCGCGTAGTGGCGAGTCGGGGTGTCATATTCAACGTGAGAGGTGTTGATGGTGATACCACGAGCTTTTTCTTCCGGCGCGTTATCGATCTGATCGAATGCGCGAGCAGAACCACCATAGGTTTTAGCCAGTACGGTAGTGATTGCAGCGGTCAGCGTTGTTTTACCATGGTCAACGTGGCCGATAGTACCGACGTTAACGTGCGGTTTTGTACGTTCAAACTTTTCTTTAGACATCGATTGTCCCTCTAAGACACGGATAAATCGGTGATATCACCACATCAACCAGGCAACATGCCCGACTTGTTGAATTTAGCGTTACAGAGAGAAAAGGGAGGAGATAGTGAAGTGGTGCTGATACCCAGAGTCGAACTGGGGACCTCACCCTTACCAAGGGTGCGCTCTACCAACTGAGCCATATCAGCACGTCTGGAGCGGGCAGCGGGAATCGAACCCGCATCATCAGCTTGGAAGGCTGAGGTAATAGCCATTATACGATGCCCGCATCCTGAAACTCGGCTACCCAGTTCTTTCTGTAACAAAAAAGAGATTTCTCTCTTTTATGTTTGAGTTAGCTAATTTTTTAACCAACTCATGCAGCAAAAACGCTGCCAGAAAGTGGTGGTGGGGGAAGGATTCGAACCTTCGAAGTCTGTGACGGCAGATTTACAGTCTGCTCCCTTTGGCCGCTCGGGAACCCCACCGGACTTGATGGTGCCGACTACCGGAATCGAACTGGTGACCTACTGATTACAAGTCAGTTGCTCTACCTACTGAGCTAAGTCGGCATCAAGTAGCGCGCATTCTAGGGAGAGCGGCCGATGCATGCAACTAAAAATTTGCATAAAACGTTCTATCGCTCACATTTTATGCATTCCGGATAAAAAATGACGCGATTCCGCTTCAGAGAGCGCAAAAAATCGGCGAGGCAGGAGAATTCCCCCCTCCTCTGGCGCGATGCGGTTGAATCACAGCGTAGACCTACGTATGTCTGTCGACCCACAGCGTCATCCGATGGCCTCTGATTGATGCTTTCTGCTGAAAGCATCACTTAATCTGATTTTTTCTTCTTGTTCTGTTCATTCTGGTGTTAACCTCCTGCCCATTGTCCTGACTAACTAAATGTGATGCGTCATCCGCCTTTCTCTGTCTGAAACGCGTGTGACAGCCAAAGCATGCTTATGAGTAAAAAAGAGCAAACGTTAATGACACCCTATGTACAGTTCAACCGCAGCCAGTGGGCTGCACTTCGTGATTCCGTGCCAATGACCCTCACGGAAGGGGAAATCACGCGCTTAAAAGGCATCAACGAAGATCTGTCCCTGGAAGAAGTCGCGGAGATCTATTTGCCATTATCCCGTTTGCTCAACTTTTACATCAGCTCGAACCTGCGCCGCCAGGCCGTGCTGGAGCAATTTCTTGGCACCAACGCTCAGCGTATCCCTTACGTTATTAGTATCGCCGGTAGCGTTGCGGTCGGTAAAAGCACGACAGCGCGCGTCCTGCAGGCGTTGCTTAGCCGCTGGCCGGAACATCGCCGCGTTGAGCTCATCACGACAGATGGCTTCCTGCACCCCAATGAGGTGCTTAAAGAGCGCGGTCTGATGAAGAAGAAAGGCTTCCCGCAATCGTACGATATGCATCGTCTGGTGAAATTTGTCTCTGATATCAAATCAGGCGCGCCGAACGTGACGGCGCCGGTGTATTCCCATCTCAGCTATGATGTTATTCCAGGTGGGGATAAAACGGTCACGCACCCTGATATTTTGATTCTGGAAGGATTAAATGTCCTGCAGAGCGGTATGGATTATCCACACGATCCACACCACGTATTTGTTTCTGATTTTGTTGACTTCTCTATTTATGTTGATGCGCCGGAAACGCTTCTTAAGACATGGTATATCAACCGCTTCCTGAAATTCCGCGAAGGCGCATTTACCAATCCGGATTCCTATTTCCATAACTATGCGAAATTAACTAAAGATGAAGCGGTTAATATCGCCACCTCATTATGGAACGAAATCAACATGTTGAATCTAAAAGAAAACATTCTTCCAACACGCGAGAGAGCGAGCTTAATCCTGACCAAGAGCGCGAATCACTCGGTAGAAGAAGTCCGCCTGCGGAAATAAAAAAAGGGAGCCACAATGGCTCCCATTTAATTAGGTATCATGTTGCGCTTCGCAGCGAAATTTCACCACCAACCCACGGTTTAATAACGCCATCCTGCTCCAGCAGAAGCGCCCCCTGAGTATCAATACCACGCGAAATACCAAAGATCTCTTTCTCGCCAATAATCAGCTTCACTGGACGATTGATAAAGTTATCGAGTTTTTCCCAGCGCGAAAGATAAGGTGCCAGCCCCTCCTGTTCAAACAGGCTCAGCGCCTCACGAAGCTCTTTGACAAGATGTACCGTCAACGCGTTGCGATCGATCCTGATCCCTGCCTCCTGCAGGTTGGTCCACCCCTGATTCACAACGTCTGACTCCACCCGGCGCATAATCAGATTGAGGCCTACGCCAATAACAATTTGCGCAGCATCCCCGGTTTTTCCTGTTAGTTCGACCAGGATACCGGCAAGTTTGCGATCCTGCAGATAGAGATCGTTTGGCCATTTCACCCGCACGTCATTCGCGCCCAGGCGTTGCAATACCTCAGCCATAACGATGCCAATGACCAGGCTAAGACCAATTGCGGCGGCCGGCCCCTGCTCCAGCCGCCAGTACATCGACAGATAGAGGTTGGCGCCAAAAGGAGAGAACCATTTACGCCCGCGACGGCCACGCCCGGCTTGCTGGTATTCCGCAACGCAAGCATCGCCGGAACGAAGCTCGCCGAGTCTGTCGAGTAAATACTGGTTTGTCGAATCGATAACGGGCAGAACCGTCACGGAGTCCGCCGCAACATGCTTGCGGATAATCTCCTCATCCAGCAACTGGATGGGCTCCGGCAGGCTATAGCCCTTACCCGGGACGGTGAAGACATCAACTCCCCAGTCGCGCAGCGTCTGAACGTGTTTATTGATCGCTGCCCGGCTCATGCCCAGCCGTTCTCCCAGCTGTTCGCCGGAATGGAAGCCGCCGTCGGAAAGAATTGAAATCAGCGTCAATGGGATCGTATGGTCCTTCACGCAATGGCCTCCACCGCATTGACCTCGCCGCGGCGACCAATAAAGCGCACCTCGGGCTCAAGCCAGACGTTAAATTTCTCGCCAACCTGCTGGCGAACATAGTGAGCCAGACCAACAACATCGTCACTGGTGGCATTATTTTCGTTGATCAAGACCAGCGCCTGCTGACGGTGTACCGCAGCGCCACCCAACGATTTCCCTTTAAGCTGACAACGGTCGATAAGCCAGCCTGCGGCGAGCTTCACCCGACCATCTGCCTGCGGGTAATGCGGGGCGTCCGGGTAATCTGCCAGCAATGCGGAGGCCTCAGAAGCCAGGACAACCGGATTTTTAAAGAAGCTACCGGCGTTGCCATGCACTTTAGGATCGGGAAGTTTTGTCATACGCATATGGCACACGGCATCGAAAACCTGCTGCGGCGTGACGGTCTGCGGATCAAGACGCGTCAGGTCGCCATAGCTCAGGACCGGCTGCCAGTCTTTCGCCAGTCGAAGTCCTACAGCAACAATGACGTATTTATCCTGATACTCATGCTTGAAGATACTATCGCGATAGCCAAAACGGCACTCTGCCGCCGTCAGGCGGGACGCTTTGCCGGTTGCCAGCTCAATGCAGTCGACGTATTCGCACACGCGCTGCAACTCCACGCCATAGGCGCCGATATTTTGTATTGGCGATGAACCTGCACAGCCCGGAATGAGTGCTAAATTCTCCAGCCCTGGCATGTTGTTATCCAGGGTGAATTTCACGAGATTATGCCAGTTCTCCCCGGCCCCAATGTGCAGATGCCAAGCATCTGTCTGCTCAGAAACAGCAATTCCCTTAATACGGTTTGCCAGCACCAGACCATCATAGTCGTCCAGAAACAGCACATTGCTTCCTTCGCCGAGGATCAACACCGGCAAGTTTTCCGCAGTGGCCTGCCGCCAGGCAGCCAGTAGAGCGGATGTGGTGTCGGCGCTGACAATACGTGCCGCATAACGGTCAATACCGAAGGTATTCCAGGATTTTAGGGAATGGTTCATAGCAGGTTCCTGATGCAAAAACCCGGCTAGTTTACCGTATATGCGCGGAGATAGGTGATTAGTTTGTCTGCGGTTCTTCCCCGCAAAGAAAAAGACAAAAACGCAAAAAGGCCATCCTTGCGGATGGCCTCTTCACTTGTTTGATGCCTGGCAGTTCCCTACTCTCACATGGGGAGACCCCACACTACCATCGGCGCTACGGCGTTTCACTTCTGAGTTCGGCATGGGGTCAGGTGGGACCACCGCGCTCTTGCCGCCAGGCAAATTCTGTTTAATCTGTATCAAA
>NZ_JAFAGS010000012.1 GCF_019237635.1 Pluralibacter sp. | reverse complement strand
AAAACACCTCTGCCCTGACCGGAAAAAATGAGAGCAAGGGTGGCACCGTCGGTATCGGCATTGGTGCAGGCTCCGGCGGCTGGGGGATTCAGATTTCCGCCAGCGTCAACAAGGCCAGCGGCAAAGAGACCGGCAACGGCCTTACCCCTACTGAAAGTGCAAGCCAGACGGTAAGGGCATACTGGATGGCATACCTAAAAATCAGAAAAGAAAAAGGGCCACGTTAATTAATAACATGGCCCTGAATAGTGGCGGAACGGACGGGACTCGAACCCGCGACCCCCTGCGTGACAGGCAGGTATTCTAACCGACTGAACTACCGCTCCGCGTTGTTGTTCCGTTGGGAACGGAGCGAATATTACGGATTCCCTCTACCCTCGTCAACGCTTTTTCTCGGCTTTTGAATCGTTTGCTGCAAAAATCGCCCGCAGGCTGATTTTTACGGCATTTCGTCGCCCATCAGGCACGCCAGAGGCAGCTTCCGCCCTTTTTTTGCACCAGGTCAAGCCGCGACTCATGGGCCACCAGCTCTTCATCGCTGGCTAAAACCACCCGCAACTTGCTGGCGGCGCGGACAACGCGCTGAATTCCGGCCTCTCCCTGCATCTGCTGCGCTTCGCCCTCCATTGCAAAGGCCATCGACGTTTGTCCGCCGGTCATCGCCAGATAGACGTCGGCCAGGATCTGGGCATCGAGCAATGCCCCGTGAAGCGTACGCTTGGTATTGTCGATTTCGTAACGCGAGCACAGCGCATCGAGGCTGTTACGCTTGCCAGGGAACATTTTCCTTGCCAGCGCCAGGCTATCGGTGACCTTGCAGAAGGTATTCGTTTTCGCAATGCCGCGATTGAGCTTGCTGAACTCATAGTCCATAAAGCCGATATCGAACGATGCGTTGTGAATGACAAGCTCTGCGCCGCGAATATAGTCGAGGAACTCATCGCAGACGTCCGCGAACGTCGGTTTATCCAGTAAGAACTCGTCAGCAATACCGTGAACGTTAAAGGCTTCCGGATCCACCAGCCGGTCCGGTTTCAGGTACACATGAAAGTTATTGCCGGTCAGACGACGGTTGATCACCTCGACGGCGCCGATCTCAATAATCTTGTGCCCTTCGTAGTGCGCACCAATCTGGTTCATACCGGTGGTTTCGGTATCGAGGACGATCTGTCGAGTAATTGCAGTGCTCATAGCGGTCATTTGTGTCAGACTTGTCGTTTTACGTATCGAGTTCAATTACAGGAAGTCTACCAGAGATGCTTAAACAGGTAGAAATTTTCACCGACGGTTCCTGCCTGGGTAATCCCGGTCCGGGCGGTTATGGTGCGATTTTACGCTATCGCCAGCACGAAAAAACCTTTAGCGCGGGATATTACATGACCACCAACAACCGTATGGAGCTGATGGCAGCGATTGTGGCGCTGGAAGGGCTCAAAGAACACTGCGAGGTAGTGCTAAGCACCGACAGCCAGTATGTACGCCAGGGGATCACGCAATGGATCCACAACTGGAAAAAACGTGGCTGGAAAACCGCAGAGAAAAAGCCGGTTAAAAATGTCGACCTTTGGCAGCGCCTGGATGCGGCCTTAAGCCACCACCAGATTCGCTGGGAGTGGGTAAAGGGCCACGCCGGACACCCGGAAAACGAACGTTGCGACGAGCTTGCGCGCGCAGCCGCCATGAGCCCGAGCCAGGACGACACAGGCTACAACGCAGAAAGCTAAAGACGCGGCTTACGATACTGCCGAGTCGCCCCTACCGCCGGGCGCAACTGCGTCCGGGATTTACTCTGTCTCATCGGGTTAAGCGTCAGCGGTATCGTTCGCTTGCGCGCCACGATAAGCTGCAGACACCCGAGCGCCGGCAGATGGGTACTGAGCAATTTCCCCCCCTGCCTGTGCCATGGCAGCACCTGAAAACGACCATGGTGCAACACCTCGAAGTTCAGCAGTGACAGCCAGTCTAGCTGGCGCATCAGGGTAAACATCCGGCTGTTATACGGCATACTGCCGCGCAGCACCGGCACCAGTTTTCGCAGCCCCATCAGGCTAACGGGGTTAAAACCGGTCATAATAAGCCAGCCGTCGTCGATCAATACGCGATCTGCCTCACGCAAAAGACGGTGCGGATCCTGACACCAGGGCAGCGTGTGGGCCAGCAGGCAGGCATCAACCGACTTCTCCGCAAACGGTAAATACAGCGGGTCGGCGATAACCTGCCGGGGTTCGCCGCCGAGCGACACATTCACCTGATGGGAAATCGCGCAGGCTTCGGTGTTGATTTCAGCGCTCAAATTGCCAATCTTCAGCAGATGAAATCCGTAGAGTTTTGTCAGCCAGGGCTTAAGCTGTTGTTCCAACGCTTCACGATAATACTCGCCCCAGGGCATCTCTGCCCAATGGCCTGGTGCGGTGACGGTCAGGGGTATCCTTGCCGGTTTCATCACAACCTTCCGCTACGTTACGTTATGAGAGGTAATCTATGAATCTTAACAGTATTCCCGCCTTCCAGGACAACTACATCTGGGTTCTGAGTGATAACAAGCAACATTGCCTGATAGTCGACCCGGGCGAGGCGGCGCCGGTGCTTCGCGCCATTGAAGAAAACCACTGGCAACCGGACGCCATCCTGCTCACTCACCACCACCACGATCACGTTGGCGGCGTAAAAGAAGTCCTGCAAAAGTATCCGGGCATTGTGGTGTATGGCCCACGGGAGACACAAGATAAGGGTACGACGGTCATCGTCAACGAAGGGGATACGATTGACGTTTTGGGGTGCGAATTTTCCGTAATTTCGACGCCTGGGCACACCGCCGGGCACGTTTGCTACTTTAGCGATCCTTATCTTTTCTGCGGCGATACGCTATTTTCAGGCGGCTGCGGACGGTTGTTCGAAGGTACAGCGGCGCAGATGTATCACTCCTTGCAAAAAATTAATGCACTTCCCGGCCATACGCTAATTTGTTGTGCCCATGAGTACACTTTAGCGAACATGAAGTTTGCGCTGAGTATTATGCCTGATGATTTAGCGATAAATGATTACTTCAGAGAAGTTAAAGGGTTACGCGCTGAAAATCAAAAAACACTCCCGACAATTCTTAAAAATGAGCGCAAGATAAATTTATTTTTACGTACAAATTGCATTGATTTCATTAGAGAAATATCAAGAGAAACAAATTTGCAACAACCTGAAGAGCGATTTGCATGGTTACGGTCAAAGAAAGATAACTTCTAAGATTTCGAGGTTGCCTTTTCAAAATTTCGCCGTTATGATCGGTCGTCTTTTAAGCAACTATTGACACACACATGAAGGCACGAGCGATATTACTCGCCTCTGTCCTGCTCGTTGGGTGCCAGGCGTCGAAGAACGGCGCCAACATTCAGCAGCACGCACAGAGCCTTTCTGCGGCTAGTCAAGGGGAAGCAGGAAAGTATACAGGTCAGGCGCGATGGATGGACGATGGAACCTTCTATGCGCAGGATCAGGACCTGTGGGCTTTCATTGGCGGCGAGCTAAAGATGGGTATTCCGGAGAACCCCCGGATTCGCGAACAGAAACAGAAGTATTTACGTAATAAGAGCTATCTCCACGATGTAACTTTACGGGCAGAGCCGTATATGTACTGGATAGCAGGGCAAGTGAAGAAACGTAACATGCCCATGGAACTGGTACTACTACCCATAGTGGAGAGCGCTTTTGACCCACACGCGACGTCTGGCGCCAATGCCGCAGGCATTTGGCAGATCATTCCGAGCACCGGGCGCAATTATGGTTTGAAACAGACTCGCGGTTATGACGCGCGTCGCGATGTTGTCGCATCGACTACGGCTGCACTCGATATGATGCAGCGCCTGAACAAGATGTTTGATGGCGACTGGCTGTTGACGGTCGCGGCATACAACAGCGGCGAAGGTCGTGTTATGAAGGCTGTGAAAGCGAACAAAGCGCGTGGTAAACCCACCGATTTTTGGTCGCTCTCTCTGCCTCAAGAAACAAAGGTCTATGTACCTAAAATGCTGGCGTTGAGTGATATTCTCAAAAACAGCAAGCGCTATGGCGTACAACTGCCGACGTCCGATGAAAGCCGCGCACTGGCGCGTGTCCGTCTGGACAACCCGGTTGAGATGAAGCAACTGGCCGATATGGCGGGTATCTCAGTCAACAAACTGAAGACGTTTAATGCTGGCGTAAAGGGTTCAACCCTTGGCGCAAGCGGTCCGAAGTATGTGCTGGTACCGAAAAAACATGCCGATCAGCTGCGTGAATCGCTGGCATCAGGTGATATTGCAGCAGTACAGCCGACGCTGGTTGCTGATAATACCCCGCTGACCAGCCGTAGCTACACGGTACGCTCCGGCGATACGCTTTCCGGCATTGCTTCACGCCTGGGCGTGACGGCGAAAGATCTGCAGCAGTGGAACAAACTGCGCGGTTCAAGCCTGAAAGTCGGCCAGAGCCTGACCGTAGGCGCAGGCAACAGTGCGGAACGCCTTGCCCGCAACAGCGATAGCATTACCTATCGCGTGCGCAAAGGTGATTCGCTCTCGAGCATCGCTAAACGCCACGGCGTCGACATCCGTGATGTTGTCCGCTGGAACAGCGATACGCAGAACCTGCAGCCAGGCGATCAACTGACGTTGTATGTGAAAAACAGCGACAGACCGGACTCCTGACGGTACAGATAAAAGAAAGGCACCGATTCCCCCGGTGCCTTTTTTCTTTGCGCGACGTTATGCGGCCTTACGCGCTTCGACCATGATGGTATCGCTGGTAAACGATCCATCCTCCTGCAGCGCAAAATAGGCCTGCACCTCTTCTGATGCGCTCTGCTGATAAAGACGAATCGCTTCGCATAATGGCGCAGGCGTGCGCATCCGCGCGACCCACGACGTATACTTCAGCGCCAGCCGATCGGTCGTCAGCCCCTGAGCAATGAGCCCGGCGTCATTGATCATCGCCAGCCACTCGCCGCTGGCGTAATTACGAACGTGCGACGTGTCGCGTAACGCTTCAACCGTCTGCAGCCAGATATCCCGCAGCGGATGTCCAGGTGACATCACATCCATCACGATCAGCACGCCCCCCGGCTTCAGCACGCGTTTGACCTCCCGCAGCGCCTGGCCGACATCATGCCAGTGATGTGCGGAATAGCGGCTAATTACCACCTCAAACGAGGCATCGGCAAACGGCAGCAATTCCGCATACCCCTGCTGCGTATCGATATTGGCGAGCCCTTTATCCCGGGCAGCATTGCGCACAACATCCAGCATCTGAACCGACAGATCGTAGGCAGTCACGTGAGCGACATGTGCCGCCGCAACGAAGCTGGCATGGCCCGCCCCACAGCCCATATCCAGCACATGGGCCTGCGGGAAGCTGGCAAGCCGCTCGCCAAGCCGTTGCAGGTCGCGGCCTGATGCGTGCACCGCGCTGGTCAGATAGGCGTCAGCCTGGGAGCCAAACTGCTTTTCTACATTGTTATGATGGGAACGTGTTGTCATTGTGTTGTCCTTCGGTGGTTGAAACATAAAGGGCAGCACCTTACCTGCGCAGGTCTGCCCCACGGCAGACCTGACATACCTTTATTGTTCAGGCTTGCCGGGACTGAATTCGACGAGTAGCGGATTGTGATCGGAAGCGCGCGTCACCAGCACGGAGGCATCGTGCACATTCAAACCACGGTAGAAGACAAAATCGAGAGGACGGCCAAACGCGCGACGGCGGTGATCGTCGGTGAAACGCACCTCGCGCAGCGACATTTCACGCGCAAAGCGGTACAGCGCATTCATACGCGGGCGGCTCCACGCGTTAAAGTCTCCCGCCATAATAACCGGCCCGGAGTGATGCGCTATCTGGTCGCCGATGGGAAGTAACTGCTTACTATAAACATCGACGCCGAGGCTGAAGTTAACGGCGTGGATATTCACCACCATCAGCAGGCGACTGTTCGGTAACGGATACACGGTCACGAGGGCGGATTTAGCCAGCCGCAAAATAGGCTCACGCTCACGCAGAGGGCAACAGTAGACCGGATGCGCAGCCGAGAGCGTCATGACGCCTGACGGGTGCTGAGGCAGCACAAAGGCTGGCACCTGATCCGCAGCAAGATAGTTAGCGGTCGCAAACCGAACCAGCTCAGGGGTGGTTTGCGCCTCCTGCAACAGCATCAGATGCGCATCTTTACCAAAATTTTTCAGCACCGACAGCCATTCAGCCCGTTGCTGCTTGAAGATATTCCATACCAGTACGCGAATTTTTTCTTCGCTGCTTAATGGAACGCCCGCAGGTAGCGCCTGACCGATGCTCGCAAACGAACCGGGAGGCAAAATCCTCTCAGCGGGTTGTCCGGCGACATAGCGCATAGCATAGGTATTTTTTCGCACTTTTTGGATTGAACCTCAATAACTGAAGAGCCACGCCGTTCCCGGGGTGACCCTTCTGTTATAGGGATTTTTGCTTACACTTTCAACGCTATTTGCCAGAAAGATTCGTCAGCGAGTGTAAGCATGCACTTACCTTACTGACTCAGCAGGCGAAGATGACAAACCACACAGGCAAATGTTTAAATAACAAAAACCATCAAAATTCCAGTGCAATTTTGCGCCAGGTGTAATAATGAGAGCCACATCAGAAGAGATAGCCATTTTTGTCGCCGTGGTGGAAAGCGGGAGTTTCAGCCGTGCAGCGGAACAGCTCGGACAGGCCAATTCCGCCGTCAGCCGGGCGGTCAAAAAGCTGGAGTCTAAGCTCGGCGTCAGCCTGCTCAACCGCACTACGCGGCAGCTTAACCTGACTGAAGAAGGCGAGCGCTATTTCCGCCGGATGCAGGGCGTCCTGCAGGAAATGGCAGCCGCAGAGAATGAACTGATGGAGGCGCGTAATACGCCACGCGGGCTGCTGCGCATTGACGCTGCAACGCCGGTCGTCCTGCACTATCTGATGCCGCTGATTAAACCCTTCCGCGAGCGATATCCGGAAATGACGCTGTCGCTGGTATCATCCGAAACGTTTATTAATCTGATCGAGCGAAAGGTTGATGTAGCAATCCGCGCGGGAACACTGACTGACTCCAGCCTGCGGGCGCGCCCGCTGTTTACCAGCTACCGGAAAATCATCGCCGCGCCGGATTACATTGCACGCCATGGCAGGCCTGAGATGGTGGAGGATCTGAAACAGCACGTTTGTCTGGGTTTTACCGAGCCGGTATCGCTTAACACCTGGCCGCTCTCATGCTGCGACGGGCAACTTCACGAGATAACCAGCGGCATTTCATCCAATAGCGGCGAAACGCTAAAGCAACTGTGCCTTTCTGGCAACGGTATTGCCTGCCTGTCGGACTATATGGTGGACAACGAGATTGCGAAGGGAGAGTTTGTGGAATTACTGGCAGACAAGCGACTGCCGGTCGAGATGCCTTTCAGCGCCGTTTACTACAGTGACCGGGCAGTTAGTACCCGAATCCGGGCATTTATCGATTTTCTCAGCGAACATGAGGCGCGCAAGAAACAATAAAAAGCGGCGTTCAGGCGCCCCGACTTATGATGAATCCTGAAAATTGTATTTCAGACAAAAGAAAAAGCCCTGAGCAAATGCTCAGGGCTCTTAATAAGTGGCGGAACGGACGGGACTCGAACCCGCGACCCCCTGCGTGACAGGCAGGTATTCTAACCGACTGAACTACCGCTCCACCGAAATCATTTTACTTCTACCGGTTGTCACCCCGGCTTACTGCTTAAACGTCGAACCGTTCACAACGCTATTGTGAATGCGTTCTTTATTTGATGCCTGGCAGTTCCCTACTCTCACATGGGGAGACCCCACACTACCATCGGCGCTACGGCGTTTCACTTCTGAGTTCGGCATGGGGTCAGGTGGGACCACCGCGCTCTTGCCGCCAGGCAAATTCTGTTTAATCTGTATCAAA
>NZ_JAFAGS010000121.1 GCF_019237635.1 Pluralibacter sp. | reverse complement strand
GCCCCTGCGCCTTCGCCTGCCCGTCGGCGCTGATAAATATCCCTTTCTGCGCCCGTATCGCGCCCCAGCTGTCGGTGCGCAGTTCAAAACCCTCGCCCCGCTGCTGCCTTTCGCTGTCCACCAGATGTCCCAGGTTCAGCTGACTTTTGCCGCCGTACTCCGTGGAGACCTTGATGTGCTCCTGTCCGCGGTTATCATCGAGGCGAATTTTGTTGTTCGCCGGGGTACGCAGGACGTTGCGCCTGTAATTGCGGATGGTGACGTGGTCCGGGTGCGAGGAGTCATGCAGCACGCCCGCGATATACGGCCTGTCCGGGTTGCCGTCTTCAAAGCCGATCGCCACTTCGGTTCCCGCCAGCAGCGGCAGATGCAGGCCATAGGTGTCCCCGGCGTAAGGGCGCGACTGGCGCGCCCACAGGCTTTCAAAACCGGTTTCCCAGCTGTCGCGGTCAAACAGCATGTTGACGCGGTAGCGACCGTCTTTATCAATATGGCCGTAGGTGTCGTTTTCGGTGGTGCTGGTCACCCGAGCGGGCAACGTGCCCGCCATCACCGGGCGCTGGCCGGGCTGCGGGCGAAAGCCGTAACCGGCGTTGTCCGGAATGGCGTCAAAGGCAATCTCAAAGCTCCTGTCGCGCTGCGCGCTGCTCATCATCGCCGTGATCACCACGCCTTTGGTAAAGGTCTCCGTCACTTCATCACCGCCGGTGACCTTCAGCACCTGGCCCGGCGAGAGCGTGGCGCTGCTGGTGATCCCCGAAAGACAGGTCTGCCCGTTCAGGTAGCGTTCATGGCGGATACGGGCGTAAAAGGCGCCGGATTCCGGCGCCGGGTTACGCTCATGGGCGCTGCCCCGGGTCAGGTAGTTATCGGCATAGTGATAGGCATCGCCGTAGGTGGTCTCATCCCCGCGCGAGGCATCCACCTGCGTGTTCATCTCCTGGGTGGCCTGACGGTAGTTATAGTCGCGGGTACTGACCTGTTTTTGCACCACGCAGTGGCGGCTCTCCATTCCCCAGACAGATTCCACGCCGAGATCCACCTGTCCGGACGGCGCGACCGAGGGCAGCGTCTGCCCTTTTTCGTAACCCTGCTGGCTGTCGTAAAACTCCACCACGTCAATGTTCAGACGCGTGTCGGTGGTAAAGCGAAACCAGACACCCACCTCACCGAGCAAACGGGTGATGAAATGGAGATCATCCTCGCCGTACTGCATCACCTGCTCCCGGCGCGGATACGCTTTCGACAGCGTGAAGACAAAATCCTGGCCGCGCAGGTTGTGCCGCTCGCGGAGGATCTTCTCCACAATTTGCGGCACCGACATATCCTGGTAGATGGCGTTCTGGTGCGAGCGGTCGAGCAGCGCCAGACGCGGCGTCAGGGTCAGCGCGTAATGGGTTTCATCTTTTGAGGTGCCGAGACGTTCAAAGCCGCTGACCACGCCCTGCATCACCCGCACCGGCTGCTGAATTTTAATGCCGAAGCCCTGATCCACCGGCGCCTGCAGGGTCAGCGAGGCGGATTTCATCAGCATCATCTCTTTGCTGATGGCGTGGTCGGCGCTGGTGAACTCAATCCGGTAGCTGAACGGCTGGCTTAAGGCTTCGCGGCCTTCAAAGGCCAGCACGTCGAGTACCGACGAACAATCCCTGACCGCCAGCAGATGATGGCTGTGGCTGAAGCGGACAGGAAATGGAATGGTGGTCATGCCTCGTCTCCCTCTGTGGGCCCGTCAAACGTCATCGCAACGCCTGTCTCTTCATCCCAGCCAAGCGTCAGGGTGTGCGGCTTTTGTTTCGCCGCCATATGGATAAGCAACTGCTGGCTCAGCACCGGCAGGATCTGCTGGTTGAGCAAGCTGTCGACATTCCGCGCCCCGGTGTCCGGCAGCAGGCAGGCCGCGGTCAGCGCGTCGTACAGGCTGTCGGCAATCTCCGTTTTGATGCCGTAGTGACGCGCCAGTCGTTGGCTTACCTGGTTCAG
The DNA here is from genome assembly GCF_019237635.1 of Pluralibacter sp. GTDB lineage: Bacteria > Pseudomonadota > Gammaproteobacteria > Enterobacterales > Enterobacteriaceae > Enterobacter_B. Next base: position 67,496 of record NZ_JAFAGS010000121.1, on the reverse strand, counting down.
CTTCATATCCACAATGATGCGCATCGCCGCCTCCGTCAGCGGGCGGTAGACCACCGTCTGAAAGCGCGCCAGCAGCGCGGGCTGGAAGTGGTCGCGCAGGATCGGGCGCAGCAGTTCGTGCAGTTCGCCGTCGGTTGAGGCGGGTCGCTCCTCCAGCAGCTGCATCAGGGAGTCGCTGCCGAGGTTGGAGGTCATCAGGATCACCGTGTTACGAAAGTCGATTTCCCGCCCTTCGCCATCGCGCATGAAACCGCGATCAAAGACCTGGTAGAACAGGTTCATGACGTCGCGATGGGCTTTTTCCACTTCATCCAGCAACACCACGCTGTAGGGCCGTTTGCGCACCGCTTCGGTGAGGATCCCGCCCTGACCGTAGCCGACGTAGCCCGGCGGAGAACCTTTCAACTGGGAAACAGTATGCGGTTCCTGGTACTCAGACAAGTTGATGGTGATAAGCGATTTTTCGCCGCCAAACAGCTCATCCGCCAGCGCCAGCGCGGTTTCGGTTTTCCCGGTCCCGCTCGGGCCCACCAGCAGGAAGACGCCCTGCGGGCCGTTCTCCGGGGCGAGTCCTGTTTTCGAGGCGCGCAGGCGCTGGGCAATGGCGTTCAGCGCCGCGTCCTGGCCGACAACGCGTTTTGCAAGGCTCTGCTCCAGGCTCAGCAACTCGGTCTGCTCATCCTTCATCAGCGAGGAGAGCGGTACGCCGGTCCAGTCGGCAATCACCGTAGCCACAGTGCGCGCGTCGACGTCCAGTCCCAGCAGCGGATTGGATTGTTGAATGGCGCTGAGCCGGGTCTGCAAATCAACGATTTCCGCCTGACGGGAGATGTCGCTGCGACAGGCCAATAGCTGTTTTGTCAGCGCCAGCTCCTGCGCATATTGGGCTTCCAGGGCGCTCAGTTCACTGCCCAGCGCGCGTTCTTGCTGTTCGATTGCCGCCAGCCGCTCGCCGTGAGTCGAATTTCCCACCGCGATATCTTCCAGCAGCGCCTGTTTTTCCATTTCCAGCGCGGTGATAGCGGCTTTCGTTCGGGTCAGCGCTTCGGGGAGGGTGTCGAGGCTCATGCGTACGCGGGCCGAGGCGGTATCCAGCAGATCCACCGCTTTGTCCGGTAGCTGACGCCCGGTCAGATAGCGACGTGACAACGTCACTGCAACCCGGACGGCTTCATCGGTAATATGGACGCCGTGATGCCCGGCATAACGGGATTTGAGGCCGCGCAACATCAGGCAGGCGGTATCGTCATCCGGCTCATCCACTTTTACCATCTGGAAACGACGCTCCAGCGCGGCATCGCGCTCAAAGTACTGTTTGTACTCGCTCCAGGTGGTGGCGGCGATGGTTCTCAGTTCCCCGCGCGCCAGCACCGGTTTCAGCAGGTTGGCAGCATCGGCGCCCCCGGCCTGATTGCCCGCGCCGATGATAGTATGCGCCTCGTCGATAAACAGCAGCACCGGGGTGGCTGACTGCTGCACCGCTTCGATAATGTTTTTCAGCCGCTGCTCAAATTCGCCTTTCACCCCGGCGCCCGCCTGCAACAGACCGAGGTCCAGAGTACGCACGCTCACCGGTTTCAGGCTATCCGGCACATTGCCTTGCGCAATACGCAGCGCCAGCCCTTCCACCAGCGCGGTTTTGCCCACGCCCGGTTCGCCCACCAGAATGGGGTTGTTTTTACGACGTCGGGAGAGGATGTCCACCATCTGGCGGATTTCGTTGTCGCGGCCAAATACCGGGTCGATTTTCCCCTCGCGAGCGCGGGCGGTCACATCCTGCGTAAAACGATGAAGGACGGCGAGTTCAGGGCTTTCTGCTTTTCCCTCTTCCCCGTTCGGCTTCTCAGCGGCCCGCCCGACAAACGCCACCTCGCCGTTCAGCATTTCTGCTTCGTTTTCATCCGACTGGAGCTCGAGCATCGGGCGCAGGCGCTCCAGCTGCGTTTGCCCAAGGCTGGTGAGCGGCCAGAGACCGCCGCATTTCAGTAACGAGGGTTTTTCCACCACGGCCATCAGCAGATGAACGCTGCGGATCTGCGGCGTCTCCTCCAGCGCGGCGTACAGCCAGGCCTGCTTCATCAGGCTTTCAACATCGCAGGAGAGTTGCGGGCGGCTACGCACCGAACGCGGCAGCTGTTCCAGATGTGTAAGGAGAGCCTGCCAGATAGCGTCCATGTCCCATTCGTAGCGACGCGCAATCACCGTGATATCCCCTTCACCCTGTTCCAGCAGCTTCAGCAACCAGTGCTCCGGCAGGATCTCCGCATGCGCCCGGGCCTGGCACAAAGATGCAGCACCTTCCATCGCACGGGCGCAATAAGGATTAAGACGACGTAGCAGAATGGCCGGATTTTCCATGTTCGTTAACTCGCTGTCGGGACCTTCAGGGACGCTACCGCCCATCGCTATTCCTTTATATAAGGAACCAAAGCGCATCAGGTCAGGTTTCTCAAATTGTGTTTTTCGTTAAGCCCCCGTAAGGCGCAGAGGCTTAACGAAAAGCGGACAGAGGGAGTCTGTCCGCAAAAGACTTACGCGGTGGCGCGTTCATTCCAGGAATCGGAATGAATGATGTTGCCGTCTTTGTAGGTCCAGGTGATTTTTTCGTAGCGCAGTTCGATCTGCTCGAGATGGTTATGCTTCTCTTTGGACGGATCTTTGATGTCGTGCATCAGCGGGTTAACCTTCACCACCTTCACGTTTTCCAGTTTGGTGTTGAAGTATTCCACTTCCTGACCGGCGTCATTGATTTTGTACCACTTGAACTCGGCGGACTTCAGGGTCTGGCCGGTGGTGACCGCCTTGTAGAGATACGGGCTGGAAGAGTCGATCTCTTTGGTAAACAGGAACGGCGTGTGGATACGCGTGCCGGTCAGCTTACCGGTGTTGTTGTCGGTCGGGATGTACAGGTTATGCTCCTGAGCGACCACCTCAATGCTGCCTTCGCGATCTTTCACGTCTACAGACCCTTTAATGTCCGCGCCGCCATCGTCTTTCAGCCACAGATAAACAGGAATTGCCATCGATTTACTCCATTTCGTTTTTTGATACGCCATCATCCTGCGATGACGTGCTGGGGTTATCCGGTATCTGACAGGCCTCGGCCTGCGGAACCAGACTGATTTCGACACGACGGTTCAGCGTTCGGCCTTCCGGGGTGTCATTGGTTGCGAGCGGGCGGCTTTCACCATAGCCCTGCACCGCAAAACAGCTTTCCGGCACATCGCCGGTATCGCGCATCCAGTTGCGCACGGCTTCGGCCCGTTTCAGAGACAGCGTCTGGTTAAGCTGCGGATTGCCGGTATTGTCCGTATGTCCGGCCACCACAATCAGCCAGCCCGGTCTGGCTTTGATGCCCACCAGCGAGTTGACCAACATTTTTGTTGAGCCGGGTTTGAGCTCCGCTTTGCCGGAATCAAACAACGACATGCTGTCGAGACGGACTATTTTGGGCACCCGCTTCGGCTCCGGTTTGGGCGGCGGCGGCGGAACGTATGAGCGCACCGCATTAAGAACCGGCATACGTAAGCGCTCTCCCTGATACAGCCCAAGACTCAGATTCAGCGGTTCCCCGTTGCGCGCCCACCTATCCAACTGGCTGGCGTCCTCGCGTAACACCTGTACGGCGTGCGCTTTCGGGGTGTAGTCATCCATTGAGATGCGGTCATAGCGCGCAATGTCGAAACTCACACGCTGCACCAGTTGGCGGTTGTTCCAGCCGCTGCAGCACAGTGCAACAAGGGCGGCGCAGGTGAAAATCGTCAGGCCGCATCGCCAGGCGCGCTGGCGCGGCGTCAGCCCCTGGCCCTCCGGCAAAAGCGGCAGGACAAAATCAGGTAACGCCGGGATGTTGGCTATCTCCCGCACCAGCGGGAGCCAGCCAGCGACGTCACGCAGCGCGGTCTGGCGCTGTAACCACGTTGTCCAGAGTGATGCCGGGAGAGCCCCCTCAAGAGACGGTCCTCCCCCCCACAGCACGGCCACCGGCAGAACGCGTGGCATATCCGGATTTTCATCCATCAATACCGACGTCACGTTTTGCGCAAACCAGCTCCGCAGGTTATTCATCAACACCTGTTGCTGCATCGCCATCGCCCCGCCGGTAGTCACCCAGGCGTTCACGGAGCACGGCGCCGCGCTTTCACGCCAGACGCAGACCGCCCCGCCCGGCAGCGCCGCCTGCCAGAGCAGATCCGGCATCATGGCGCTTCCCGCCAGAGCGTTGAGCACCAGGGGGATGCTGTAGCCGGTATCGCGACGCAGCCTGCTGATTTGCCAGCGCAGCGCCAGTAAATCGCGGGTCAGCGGCTCCGTATCGGCGTGCTGCTGCGGACAAACGGTCACCATCACCGACAGCTGCCGCCCCCAGTCCGGACGCAGCCACAGCAACTGACGCGCGACGTGTTCAACCTCTTCGTGAGGTTCGACGCGGATCCAACACCCCTGCGTCACCGTCAGCACCGAGGCCTCTTCCGGCCATACCCGCAGCAAATCGCCACAGACCAGCACCACCGGCTGGCGGTAGGCGGCATCCGGTAAATTTTCCAGGCGCAGCGTGGTCGGCGGCGCATCGCGGCGTTTGCCCAGTCTCCAGACGACGGCGATGCCGCCCCAGAGAACCAACATCAGCAGCACTGACGCCGTTCGTGAGAACGGTAAAAACCCCAGGCAGACAATCCCGGTCAGCAACACAGACCACAGCGCCAGTGCGCACCGTTGCGCAGGACTCATTTCTCCGCCCCTGGCAACAGCGTGAGCACCGTATGGTCAAGCCACTGATTTAACCCCCACCACAGCGCGATGAGGACCACAAGGCTTATCCCTATGCGTACAGGCCATGACGCGAATAATCCCCCCACGGCACGTCCACTTTTCGCTTGCACCAGTAGCGGGTGCTCCTGCGGCAAACTCAACGGCGGGACACGCTCGCCCAGCGCGTTCACCAGCTTTTCGCGCGCGGGATCGTTTAGCGTCCGGTAACTGCCAAGAAACCCCAGCAGCATGACCCGGTGAAAACAGACCAGTACGGTCTGGTCAGGCGCGGGGTCGCGCAGCACATCGCGCATCAGATCGCATAAGTTATCCCCGGCTTCCATCGTCCCCAGAAAACGCCCCTGCAACGGCACGTCATACCACTGGACACAGGCGTCATCCTGCACGCCGCGGCTTTTCACCGCTTCGTCCAGTAACGCGCACTGCGCGGTGAGAATATGCCGACAGTTGGCCTCGTTGAGGCCCGCTTCTTTCAGGGCGTGCTGCACGCGTTCCACATCGGCAACGCACCGCTCCCACAGCACGCGCCCTTCACCTTCATTAAAGACAGGTCCGTGGCGTAAGCTGATGACCTGTAACCAGGTGCTCTGCAACAGAGCATCGATATCGTTATTGCTCATGTTCTCAGTACCGCATAGAGTTCCAGTTCAGGCTCACCCAACGTGCCCGGGGTGTAGAACATACAGTTACCGCTCTCCAGCATTTCCTGTGCCGCAGGATGCGAAAGATCGAGGGAGAAATACTGATTTTCCAGACGCAGCGGGATGGCGGCCGGGACATGACGCAACGGTCGCAGCGGGATCCCTTGACGAGAAGCATTCACCAGGCTTGTCACGTAATCCGGGCTACCCACTTTGCACTGCCGCGGGAACTGCTCCTGAAGCTGCGCGACAGGCATTTGCGAGCGGACCGAGAGGTAAAAATCGGCCCCTTCGCGCAGGCGTGGATCGTCCAGTCGCGCCAACCACTGCCGCATCCGTTTATCGTGGGTGAGCGAGAGCGCCACCACCCGTGACGGTAAACTGGCTTCCAGCAGCTCATTGAGCAGATCAAACAGCGGTGGGAAAACGGCATTGAGATTTTCGTGCTGCCAGGCCGGAATCACGCTGACCTGATGTTCCAGCGAGAACGTCAGCAGACTGCCCGCCAGCCGCGCCAGCTCCGGGTACAATCGCTCCACAGGGCTTTGCGGATAGCGCTGAAACTGGCCTAACACCGGTTCGGCGCTGTTCAGCGCATTGAGCAGCCAGAACAGCGAGACGTCGGCCACGGCGAAATCCGCCATCCGCTCGTTGCTTTCGCGGCGCATTCCCATCAGGCGAGTCAGACGCGCACGCAGTTGCGTCATCAGTTGATCCAGTTGCGTCATCAGCCAACGGCTGCTGCCTGTGGTCAGAAGCGGCGGCAGAAAAGCGTCGTCCTGCACCCAGTTGCCCTGCGAATCCTGCAGCAGGCGCGCGACCGGACAGGTGAGATAGTCGCTGTTGTTCTGGTGTGCAAAACGCAGCGTCAGCTCCGGCTGCAACACCGCAATCTGGCGGTTGTCATCGCCAAACTGATTGCGGACATCGCGCCAGCGCTGGCGATAGCGCACCGGACGTTCCGCGATATCATCAGGCTGAAGACAGTTGCCGCCGTTAGCGCGAAGCAGCGGCAACGCCAGCATGACCACGGTCTCGTGCTGTTCGCCGGAAAGCGTCAGGACAGGCGGCAATGCATCCGCATTTTCGGTGTCGATCAGCGTGCCGTCCTGGAAGCGAACGTGCAGGCGGCGAGCCTGCAAACGCCCCAGTTTCAGCGCATCAGTTTCGAATGCGGTGCCGATAACGCCCCAGGGATGGTTGAGGCCCATTTGTGCAATACATTCGGCAGCCCAGGCCGCATACGCGGCCTGCTGCTGAAAATGCTGGGGCGAAACCATGATCCCTCGGCCCCATAACGGTTGTTCCGTCTTCACTGCGTACCTGCCTTATGCTTTCGCCTTCGGCATCTGAGAAACCAGCGACAGATTGACATCCATCCCTTCCACCTGAAAATGCGGCACGGCGTACAGCTTCACGCGGAAGAAACCGGGGTTATCCTCAATATCTTCGACGATGACTTTCGCATCGCGCAGCGGGTGGGACGCCTGCAGCTCATCGCCCGGATCGGTCATTTCCGTTACCAGGCTGCGCACCCAGGTATTCAGCTCCAGCTCCAACAAACGCCGGTCTTTGGTGGTGCCGATGTTTTCGCGCTGAATAAGCTTCAGATAGTGGGCAATACGCGACAGCAGGAAGATGTACGGCAGACGGGCGTTGATACGGCTGTTCGCCGTGGCATCCGCCGTGTCGTACAGCGCCGGTTTCTGGGTGGAGTTCGCCGAGAAGAAGCAGGCGTAATCGCGGTTTTTGTAGTAGGACAGCGGAATGAAACCCAGGTTGGCGAATTCGAACTCACGCGTTTCCGGGATCATGACTTCAGACGGAATTTTCACCTGATTCCCGGTACCCAGGTCATACAGATGAATCGGCAGGTCTTTTACCGCGCCGCCTGCCTGCGGGCCGCGAATCTGCACGCACCAGCCGTTATTGATAAAACTACGCACCATATTGGCGGCGAAGGCGAATGACGCGCTGGTCCACAGGTATTTCTCGTGCTCGGGACCTTTCACCTGCTCGACGTAGTTAAAGCTGCGAACGGGTACTGTATCGGGGCCATACGGCAGACGCCCCAGCACGCGCGGCATCACCAGGCCGAGATAGCGGGAGTCGTCGGTGTCGCGGAAGGACTTCCATTTGATATATTCGGCGCGGTCAAAGTAGTTGCCAATATCTTTAATGGCGGCCACCTCTTCCATCGACGATTTCATAAAGAACGCCGGACCGGCAGAACCGATAAACGGCATATGCGCGGCGGCGGAAACTTTGGAAATATTACGCATCAGCGCGACGTCCTGCGGGCTGGCGTCAAATTCATACGCCGAAATCACCGCGCCGATGGGCTCGCCGCCGGGCTGATCGTATTCACTCACATACGTATGCCAGTACAGACCGCTCTGAATCACTTCCGGCGCATCTTCAAAATCCTGACGCAGAGCATCTTTGGAAACATCAAGAATTTCTGTTTTTACGTTTTGACGGTAATCCGTGCGGTCTACCAGATGCTTCAGACCGCGCCACAGGGATTCCACTTTCTGGAACTCCTCATGGTGCATGACGGCATCAAGCTGGCGGCTAATCTGGTAATCAAGCTCGGCGATATGATGGTCGATTAACGTTTTATCGAGTTTTTCGACTTTCTGGCCGGACTGCTTCAGGCGCTCGAGGAAGACCTGCACGCCTGCCGTGATACGTTCATTCGCATCCGCTTCCGCCATCGCCGCTTCATCCTGCCAGATGCTCACATTGCTTAACGAGGCGGCCGGTTTCAGGTTGATTTTTTCAAACAATGCAGCATAAACACCGCCAGCTTCCGGGTTTTCAATAACGGTCGTTTTCCCTGCGGATGAGGCGTTTTCATTCTGTACAGACATCAGCATGTTCCTTATTTTATCCGTTATTCTTTTGGCGCAAGCGCGGCAATTTCACTGCGTAATTCACTACTCAGCGCGGGATCCCGTAGTATTGTTTCCAGTTCACGGCGGAACGTGGCGTTGTCCAGGAGATTTGATTTGAGGTCGCGTAATAAACTGCGCATCGCCAGCATCGCCTTTAACTGCGGAATTTGCCGGGCAACCTGCTCCGGCTCAAAATCCTGCATGTTTTTAAACGTAAGGCTGACACTTTCTTCGCTGCCATCACCAGCCAACGTATTTTCAACAGCAAGATTAACGGACGGGGAAAATTCTGAGAGCACGCTGTTGAAGTTGTTTTTATTGATATTAACTTTTTCTCGTTCGGATAATGGCCGCTGTTCCTCACCATGACTAAAATCGCCCGTTACCAGCAGCTTTAGCGGCAACTCCACTTTTTTCTTTGCGCTACCTGTGTGCAGATCTAATTTTAAGTTAACACGTGCCTTCGGCACCTCATTCTGAAAGCTGTCGCTCATAAATCCCTCTTTGTGATCGCCATTGATGATTCCTGTAACTTTATTCCTTACAAAAAATAGTAGCGCGATCCACTACATCAGATCAATATTTCAGATCTTTGATCTGATATAAGAAATTTCTTAAGAATTTTATGCTAATGTAAAACGATATCGTCTGCTAATTAATCAGCACCGATTCGTTTTACTGACTGTCTTTTATAGAAAAAATGGTGTTATTCGCTGTAATGACCCACAATAGCAGCCAGATACCGAAAAGCAGAGAGGCAATTGATTTAGATCAATACTCATGCCAAACAGCCATATACCCCATGATATAGCGGTAGTTATATTCAGAATTTTACGTTTTGACTATTTCTCTTACTTTATAAAATCTCGAAAAGTCCTATTTCGGACATCGTTTCCCCTTCAAAAATAAAATTCCTGCACCTGTTTTTTCTGGCGCACCCTGCCAAATTCCGCATTCCGCTGCCGTTATCTGATAACCTGCACGACGGGTAACCACGATAATGTGTAAAACAATGATGACAGGATGACATGATGCCTTCTCTGCTCCCTTCGATAAGCCCTGAACTTGCCCGTATTGCGCCGGGTTTTCGGGCTCTCAGTATCTCCGTCGTTTCTGCGCCTGTATGTGATGTTCGGGTTGGCGAGATGGCGTTACACGACGCCTGTCAGGCCGTGCTTAACGGGCAACCGCAATGGGCTCAGGACCATCTGAATGCCTGGGGCGATGTGTTCAAGGCGTTTGGCGCAAAACCTAAACGTACGCCGAGTTCCGCCGAAGCGTTACGCAAACGCGTTCTTCGCGACGGGACGATGGCGGCGCTGGACCCGGTCGTCGATCTCTACAATGCGGTCAGCCTGCGCTACGCCGTACCGGTGGGAGGGGAAAACATCGCCGCGTATAGCGGCTCGCCCCGGCTGGTTTTTGCTGACGGAACGGAAACCTTTGACACCCTAAAAGAAGGCGTTGCCGCCATTGAATCGCCAGAAGCTGGCGAGGTCATCTGGCGCGACGATACCGGCGTGACCTGCCGTCGCTGGAACTGGCGCCAGGGTCTGCGAACCCGGTTAAGCGCTTCGGCGCCGTCGATGTGGTTTATTCTTGAAAGCCTGCCAGCCATGCCCATTGACGAGCTACACGCTGCCGGAAAAATGCTGACCGACGGTCTGGAAAAAATGATGCCGGACTTACGCTATGAGACCACGTTGCTGGGTCTTTAAAGAGGGTGTAAAAAAAGGGGCTTACGCCCCTTTTTTCTTCTGCATCGCTGTGACAGTGACAAATTACAGCGTGACGACATCGAACTCCACTTCCGGGTTCACGTCGGCATCGTAATCCACTTCGGCAAAACCGAAACCAAACAGGTTCAGGAACTCCAGCTTATAACCCGCGTAGTCCGTTTCCTGAGTCAGGTTTTCAGTGGTGATCAGCGGCCACAGGTCACGGCACGCCTGCTGGATATCTTCACGCAGCTCCCAGTCATCCATGCGGATACGCTGATTGTCATCAAGCGCCGGCGTGTCGCCGTAAAGGCTGGTGGTCATCAGGCGATTAATCTGCTCAATGCACCCTTCGTGAATCCCCTGCTCTTTCATTAATTTGAAGACCATAGAGATATACAGCGGCATGACCGGGATAGCCGAAGAGGCCTGGGTTACAACAGACTTCAGTACCGCAACGTTTGCCGAACCGTGCAGCGGCGCCAGCTGATCACGCAGCGCTTTCGCCGCGCGATCGAGATCTTCTTTCGCTTTGCCCAGCGCGCCGTGCCAGTAGATTGGCCACGTCAGGTCAGTACCGATGTAGGAGTACGCCACGGTCTTCACGCCATCCGCCAACACGTTGGCTTTGCTCAGCGCGTCGATCCACAGCTCCCAGTCTTCGCCGCCCATCACAGTAACGGTATTCTGTACTTCTTCTTCGGTGGCGGGTTCAATGCTGGCCGTCGTGAGCTGATCCTTGTTGGTATCAATCGCTTTCGACGTGTAAACCTCACCGATAGGCTTCAGCGCAGAGCGGACGATTTCACCGGTCTTCGGCATCTTGCGCACCGGAGAAGCCAGCGAATACACCACTAAGTCGATTTGCCCAAGGTCCTCTTTGATGAGCTTGATAACCTCATCGCGGCACTCATCGGAGAACGCGTCGCCGTTGATGCTCTTAGAATACAGCCCTTCACTTTTGGCGGCTTCGTCAAACGCGGCGGCGTTATACCAGCCCGCAGAGCCAGGCTTAGCATCGGTGCCCGGTTTTTCAAAGAACACGCCGATAGTCGCCGCGCCGCTGCCAAACGCGGCAGAGATACGCGAAGCAAGCCCGTAACCGGTAGAGGCGCCAATAACCAGCACCCGGGCAGGACCTTTGGCCATTTGCCCGTTTTTCTTCACATAGTCGATTTGTCTGTTCACATTGGCCTTGCAGCCAGTGGGATGCGTTGTCGTACAGATGAATCCACGGATTTTTGGTTTGATTATCATATTGATTACTAATTAAGTTTGCTTTTTGGGATGTCACGTAGCGCAATGATACCGTCTTTTACGGCACTGTAGAAATGATTAATGATCTGACGGCCCCGCCAGCGCGCTAAAAACGCCCTGTGCGTACGCGCTCACGCATCGGCAGCGCGGCATCGTCGTCTGAGCACAACAACCAATTGTTATCGATTGCGCTTATGTTAAACTAAATAATGAATAGTTCAGTAAAATTTAATAATGAATTAACGTTTTCACCCTAAATTGAGTATAAAAAGAGAGCAAATCCATGCGCTATTATACAGACATGTATGATACCTTACTGGGCTCCTCCGACATTAATGAAGACTGATAATAGCCTGTTCTTTGGCACTCAAAGGTAATTCTCCGTTGAACGCTACAGAAAAAGACATTGCGGACTATATTTCCGCGCTTAATGCCCATGCCATCGTGGCTATCACCAATCAGAAAGGGGTGATTGTTCAGGTCAACGATCGCTTCTGTGAAATCTCGCAATACTCGCGCGACGAACTTTGCGGCAATACGCATAAACTGATCAACTCCGGCTACCATCCGCCCCGCTTTTTTAAAGAGTTCTGGAATACGATCACCCACGGACGTATCTGGCAGGGCGAAGTCTGCAACCGCGCAAAAGATGGATCGATATACTGGGTCTACAGCACCATTGTGCCTTTTGTCGGGGATGACGGGAAACCCGAGAAATACATTGCCATTCGCGCCGATATCACCAAGCTCAAACATGTTGAGCAGGAAGCCCAGCGCCTGAGTCGTCAGGACGATCTGACCGGATTATTCAACCGCCGCATGTTTGCCGAACGTTTTCTGGAGGCGCAGCGCGACTCCGCGCTGAACGGGCAGTTCTGCGCCCTGTTGTCCATCGACCTCGATGGTTTTAAAGGGTTTAACGATCATTTCGGCCACGGGCACGGCGACAAACTGCTGATTGAGCTGGCGCGACGTTTAGCAGAGTGCACCCGTAAGCGCGACACCGTCGCCCGTATGGGCGGCGATGAGTTTTTAATGATCCTCACCGATCTCGGCGATAACGCTGACACGGCCATCGAAAATGCGGCCAAAATCGGCAAACGCATCCTGAAAGCGATGGCGGCGCCCTACTTTTTGCCCGACTCGGCGCACAGCACCTCCCGTAAACAGAGCAGACTGTCGATTTCAGGCAGCATCGGCGGACGCATCTTTTTTGGCAACCATATCACCATGGATGAACTGCTGGTGCAGGTCGACCAGGCGCTGTACCAGGCCAAAAACAACGGTAAAAACCAGCTGGTGTTCTACGAAACGGACCGGGCGCAGCATGAGGCTATCCGTAAAAACATCGCCCTGGAGATCTCGCTTCGCAGCGCGCTGGAGCGCGGCGAGATGTATATGCAATACCAACCGATTGTCGACGCGCAGCAGAATATTCTCGGTATGGAGGCCCTGTCGCGCTGGCACTCCGCTGAGCACGGGCTGATTTCCCCGGCGCAATTTATCCCGCTGGCGGAACGCGCAGGGCTGATTGGCAGTATCGGGATGTGGGCGCTGGAAACGGGCTGTAAACAGCTCGCCGCCTGGACGCAGGATGCGGAAAAAGCGGCGTGGACGTTGAGCGTTAACGTCAGCGCGCTACAGTTCAACGCCCCCTCATTCTTTGATGACGTGCTCAATATTCTCTCGCGTACCCACATTCCGCCGCACAAGCTGATTCTTGAGGTGACGGAAAATATCTTCCTCAATGCGCAAGGCAGTCCATTGCAGGAGGGAATTCGTCGGCTGATGGCGCACGGCGTCGGCATCGCGCTTGACGATTTCGGTACCGGCTACTCGTCGATGAACTATCTGCGCAATCTGCCGATCACACGGATTAAAATTGATCGCACATTTATTAGCGAAGTGGCGCACAGCAAGAAAGACCAGGGTATTGTCAGCGCAATGCTGACCCTCGCCAGCGCGCTGGATCTCCAGGTGGTCGCCGAAGGGGTAGAAACCACCGCGCAATTTGACTATCTGAAAGACGCCGGTTGTAGCGCCTTTCAGGGGTATTTATTTGCAAAACCGCAGGATATTTCGGCCTTCACGTCTTAACCGCGTGGGGGCGCCCTCTTACTCCGTTCTTCCATTTCTCCGCTTATTTGGCTGATTCAGGGAAAGTTGTTGCTCAAGTGTTTCTGACAGTCGTGTTAACATTGACCACCGTTGCGGGTGATAACAACGCCTGATTTGCTAAACGAGGGATACCGTGAAAGCTGTGACATTGATGGCCCTGCCACTGGTGTGGGCAATGAGTTTTAGCGTTTTTTCCGCCGCCGGTCCGGCAAGCGTTAACGCCAGTACGGCCGAGGCATTTAAGGATCTCAACCGTACGCTGCCCGGGCTCGCGCCCATCACCTTCCCGGCGGCCAATGAAAAGCACAAGGTTCTCGTGTTTATTGATAACCAGTGCACTTTCTGCTCGCAGGTGGTGAAGAATGTCCCGCGCTACAATGACGCCGGGTTGACGATGTCGTTTCTGACGGTCGCCCCGCCGTCCATTCGCGACTCGGTGATTGAGGATATGGGCCGCGTATGGTGTTCAGCGGATCGTAAAAAGAGCCTGCAGGCCGCGATGGCCGGTTTTCTGCCGGGCAATGGCACCAGCGCGAGCTGTTCCGACGAGATAGTCCAACAGTCCGCGCTGGCCGAACGCCTGGGCATTAAACTCACCCCGACGATGATCGTGCTGGATAACCCGCCGCAGGTTATTCTGGGCAGTGCGAAACCGGCGGAGATTCTGGAGAAACTCAGCAGAAAAACATTCTAGCAACGGCCCCCGTCAGCCTGATGCGCGCTATTGTCCCGTAATTTATCCATCTGTGACACCAGCATAGCCAGGCTGACCACCGACATTTTTTCCATCACCCTGGCGCGATGCACCTCAACGGTGCGCAGGGAAATGCTGAGCTTATCGGCAATATCTTTATTCATCGACCCGCTCGCTACCAGCGCCGCCACCTGCTTTTCTTTTGCCGTCAGCGACGCATAGCGCTGTCTTATTTGCGCGGTATCCACCAACTGTCTTGAGTGCTGGTAGCCCCGCTCGATGGCTGCGCTCAGCGGTTCCTGCGCCACCGGCTTTTGCAGAAAATCCACCGCTCCCAGCTTCATCTCCCCGACCGCCATCGGTACATCGCCGTGGCCGGTAAGAAATACCACCGCCAGCGTACTTCTCGCGCCGCGCAGATACGCGAAGACCGCATGCCCGTCCGGCGGCGGCATGCGCATGTCAAGCAGTACAACCCCTTCCTGATCCAGCGCGGCCTGCGCAAGAAACGCGCCGCTGTCGTTCCAGCACTGTACCGCGTAACCCATTCCCGCCAGTAAAAAACGGCACGCGTCGGTCACCGCCTCGTCATCGTCCACCAGATAAATCATCACGCCTCCATCGGTCGTCGCGGTAGCGCCAGCGTGACCCGCAATCCCTGCCGCGAATCTGGCGCTACTTGGTTTTCAAGCTGAATATCGCCTTTTATGTTGCGCAGCAGGCGCTGGCTTATCACCAGCCCCAGCCCCATACCGTCCTGACGCGAGCTGCGAAAAGGCTGGAAAATCACCGCCATCTGCGCAGGCGTAATACCGCCTGCATTATCCGTCAGGGTCAGCGCCAGATGCGCCTCCTCGCGAGTCAGCGTTACCCACAGCGAGGTGGCTCCGGCCTGTACGGCGTTCAGCATCACATTCGCCAGCACCTGCTCCAGCAACACCGGGGGTAATGCGACCGTCAGCGCGCGGTCGCCGTCAATGTTCAGCGATACGCCCGGGTGGACCTGCGTCATCCGCAGCAACGCCCAGACGCGTTCCAGCGTGTCGATGACGCCCGAGGTCGTCCATGTCGTCGGCCCGTTATCCGCCCCGCTTTCACTGGTGGCCCACTGGCGCAGGTTGCGAATAATCGCGCCGCCGCGCTCGGCCTGTTTTTCTATCAGGCCTATCGCCTCCCGCACCGACTGCGGTTCCCCGTTATCAGGCAAGCGCAGCAGACAGCCCTGCGCGTACATGCGGATCGCCGACAGCGGCTGGTTAAGCTCGTGGGCGAAACCTGACGCCATCTCCCCAAGCAGGCTCATACGCTGCGCCTGTTCCAGCGCCTGCTGCTGGCTGCGCAGCGCGTCGTTGGCCTTCTCTAAGGCCCGCCCGCGGCGGTTAACCAGAATCATCACCCAGATATAGTTGGCCAGGGCGACCAGCAAGAGCGCCAGCAGAATGCCCAGCGCCAGTTGATGCTGAATCAGCCAGCTTTTGATCGTCAGCCCCAGCCGCTGCTGCTCCGGATGCTGGTTCAGCTCCCGTAGCAACGACTCCACCTCGCTTGTGGAGGTCGGCGCGCCCCATCGGTAAGTATCCCCGGCATGACGAACAAGCAGAGTCCGCGTAACGGCATCCGCCACCGCGTCGCTCACCCCCGGCAGCGCGCCAAAGGACCAGTCAGGATACAGCGCGGTGCTGGTCAGACAAGGCTGCGGGGAGGGTTGCGCCAGCAGCGCGCGAAAGCGCCTTTTATCCACCAGCCCCTCTTTATCCATGCTTTCCAGCAGGCACAGCGGGACGATCGCCGCCGATATCGCCTCTTCGCGCAGCAGATAAATCAGAGCATCCGCCGGGAACCCGCTAAAGCGCAGACGAAAATCATCGCCGGGGCGTAACCCGGCGTCATGCAGCGCCTTATACCCCAGCAGATAGCCGCCGAACGCCAGCGGGTCCACCGCCCCGACCGTGGTGCCGATGAGATCGTGCGGCGTGGCGATCGCGCTGTCGCGGCGCACCAGAATCACGCTGCCGGTGGCTTTGCTGGTCTCTTCGCCCTCGCGTGTCCCGCGCAGCGACGCCAGCCAGCGCAGATGGTAGTTGCTGTTGAGCTGCACAAACTGCGCCGGATTGGTGAGGACGAACTGGATACGTTGCTGGTTGACCGCCTCACGCATCCCCGCAAGGTCGAGCGGCTGTAGCTGAAAATGCTCGCCAGGTACGGCGCGATTGAGCGTCTCCACCAGCGGCTGCCACTGCATTTTTGTGACAGCATCACCGCGTAGCGCCAGAACGCCGATCGTCCACTGCGCCGCCATCAGCGCGGGAGAGAGGAGTAAACAGAGCGTCAGCAGGATGATGTTTTTCATGACGCATTCATATCAGACATGAAACCTCGGCATTTGTTTTAGATCAATCCCCGTCCGTATATGTGGTTAACCACAATAGAGGGTGACCAAAGAGAATTTTTACACTGTAAATCATAGCGTTTGATTATGCGTTGCCATGTTTCACTTTTCTCTTAACCGCGAACGCAGCGGAGGTCCCATGGACATCAGTAAACGACAATTTTTACAACAGCTGGGCGTGATTACCGCTGGCGCATCGCTGGTCCCCCTCGCGCAAGCGTCAATTTCCCTGCGGCCTGAACGCCGGGAAGGGTCGGAGCAACATCGCTATGCGATGCTTATCGACCTGCGCCGCTGTATCGGCTGCCAGTCCTGCACCGTCAGCTGCGCCATCGAAAACCAGACGCCGCAGGGCGCGTTTCGCACCACCGTCAACCAGTATCAGGTCAGACTGAGCGGGCGCGACGAGGTGACCAACGTGCTGCTGCCCCGCCTGTGCAACCACTGCGATTCGCCGCCGTGCGTACCGGTGTGTCCGGTGCAGGCCACCTTCCAGCGCAAAGACGGGATTGTGGTTATCGACAACACCCGCTGCGTCGGCTGCGCCTACTGCGTACAGGCATGCCCGTACGACGCGCGTTTTATCAACCACGATACCCAGACGGCGGATAAATGCACCTTTTGCGCGCACCGACTGGAGGCGGGGCTGTTACCCGCCTGCGTGGAGTCCTGCGTCGGCGGCGCAAGAATGATCGGCGACCTCAAAGACCCGGCCAGCACCATCAGCAGGATGCTGGCCCAACACCACGCGGAGGTAAAGGTGCTCAAGCCGGAGAATAACACTCAGCCGCAGGTGTTTTACCTGGGTCTGGACGAGGCCTTTGTCACGCCGCTACAGGGACATGCCCAACCGGCGCTCTGGCAGGAGGTAATATGACACGGATAATGATCGACGAAGTGCTGGCGCAACCCCAGGCGATTACCTGGCTGCCCTGGGCCGTGCAGTACTTTTTCTTTATCGGCATCGCGGCCTGCGCCACCCTGCTGGCGGCGGCCGCACGCTGGATACCGCGTGGCGACAGCCTGCAATTGCAGCGCCTGTGCCTGTTTATCGCCCTGACCTGCGCCATCACCGCGCCGCTGGCCCTGACGGCGGATCTGCACCAGACCGCCCGTTTCTGGCACTTCTACGCCTGGCCGACGCCGTGGTCATGGATGCCGTGGGGAGCGCTGTTTTTACCGCTGTTTACCCTGCTACTGGGGCTGTGGTTCACCGACTTCCATCTCAACGCCCTGACCGGGAGACGCCTGCCGTTGAACGGCGCAGTCGCGGCAGGCGCATCGCTCACCGCTATCGGCCTGCTGCTCTACACGGGGCGGGAAGTCTCGGTGGTGCTGGCGCGCCCGCTGTGGTTTAGCTACGGGTTCCCGGTAGCCATGTTCATGAGCGCCCTGCAGGCGCTGCTGGCAATGCTCGCCGCGCTGCTGCGCCAGCATGCCGCCCTTGCCAGGACGCTGGCACGAAGCCACATCCTCACGTTGGCGCTGCTGGCGGTCATTATGACGGTATGGATGGCGGGCGATACGCTCTCCGGGCAAAGCCTGCGCCAGTGGTGGCGATTGAGCAACGACGCGCGCTTTTACATGATAACGGCCGTCGCGTTGTGGTTGCTGGCGACCGGCAGCGCGCTGTACACCAGCTACCGCCCGTTTGGGAGCGCGACCGCCCTGCTTCTGGCGCTCAGCGCCATGGGGCTTAGCTGGCTTCTGCGCTGGGCCTTTCTCATCGGCGGCCAGACCATTCCTAAATATAACGCGCTGGCAAATCCGTACCACCTGCCGCCCGGTACCGACGGCCTGCTGGCTATCGTCGGCACCTTCGGCCTGTGGCTCGCCCTGATTATTATTGTTCGCGAGGGCCTGAGCTGGCTCTCAAGGAGACGACAACATGGCTAAATTATCCCGTCGACAGTGGCTGAAAATTGGTCTGGCCGCAGGCGGCTTTGCCGCTTTCGGGCTGAGCTATCGCGATATCGCTAAACGTGCGGTCGAGGGTCTGGTGAACGGCACCTCCGGGAAAATCACCCGCGACCGTATTTTCGGCAACGCGCTTCCCCCCGAGGCTACCGCCCAGGGTCCCTGGCGCGCCAATCCCGATCAGAGCCTGTCGATGACACAGTGTTTTGGTTGCTGGACTCAGTGCGGTCTGCGGGTACGGGTGGATCGTAAAACCAATACGGTGCTGCGCATCGCTGGTAATCCCTGGCATCCGCTCTCCCATGAACACCCGTTTGACGCCGCCCTGCCGTTTACTCAGGCCATGGAGAAACTCGCCGGCGAAAGCGGTCTGGAGTCCCGCTCGACGGCTTGCGCCCGGGGCGCGACGCTGCTTGAAAGCCTCTACAGCCCCTACCGCATCCTGACGCCGATGAAACGAGCGGGAAAACGCGGTGAAGGCAAATGGCAGCGCATCAGCTTTGAACAGCTGATTAACGAGGTGGTGGAAGGCGGCGATCTGTTTGGCGAGGGGCATGTGGACGGTCTGCGCGCCATTCGCGACCTGCAAACGCCGATCGACCCGGCGCACCCGGCGTTTGGTCCGAAGGCCAACCAGCTGCTGGTGACCAACACCAGCGACGAGGGACGCGACAGTTTTCTGCGTCGCTTTGCGCTCAACAGCTTCGGCTCAAAAAACTTCGGCGCCCACGGCGCGTATTGCGGCCTGGCGTGGCGTGCGGGTTCCGGCGCCACGCTTGGCGATTTGGATAAGAACCCTCACGTTAAGCCCGACTGGGAACACGTTGAATTTGCGCTGTTCATCGGCACCTCGCCCGCGCAGTCGGGCAACCCGTTCAAGCGCCAGGCGCGACAGCTCGCCAGCGCAAGGCTGCGGGAAAGCTTCAACTATGTGGTGGTCGCCCCAGCGCTTCCGCTCACCACCGTGATGGCGGACGATCGCGGCCACTGGCTTGCGGTGAAGCCTGGCACCGATTCGGCGCTGACGATGGCGATGATCCGCTGGATAATCGAAAACCGCCGCTATCAGGAAAGCTATCTGCGTATCCCGCACCCACAGGCGATGCAGCGCCTCGGCGAGAAAAGCTGGACCAACGCCAGTTGGCTGGTCATCACCGATGACGACCACCCGCTGGCGGGACAACACCTGAAAACCGCGCATCTCGCGGACATGCCCAGCGATACGGACGACGCGCTGGTTGTCGATAGCCACGGCGATATCGTTCCGGCCAGCCAGTGCGATCAGGCCGTGCTGGAGGTTAACCGCCCGCTGACGCTGAAAGATGGTTCATCGGTGACAGTGAAAAGCAGCTTTCAGTGTCTGAAAGAGTCGGCGCAAGCCTTAACCTACGCGCAATACAGCGCCCACTGCGGCATCGCGCAAACGCAGATTATCTCGCTGGCGCAGGCGTTCACCGCCCACGGACGCAAAGCCGCCGCCATCGCCCACGGCGGGATGATGTCCGGTAACGGCTTCTACAACGCCTGGTCGGTAATGATGCTCAACGTGCTGCTGGGTAACCTGAGTCTGGAAGGCGGTGTTTTTGTCGGCGGCGGGAAGTTCAACGGCCTGACCGACGGCCCCTGCTACAACATGACGCAGTTCCCCGGTAAAGTCGCGCCCAAAGGGTTGAGCATCGCCCGCAGCAAAACAGCCTATGAAACCTCAGAGGAATTCCGCCAGAAACAAGCCAGCGGCCGCTCCCCATGGCCCGCGAAAGCGCCGTGGTATCCGTTCGTCGCCGGGCAGTTAACGGAGCTGCTGCCCTCGGCGCTGGACGGGTATCCCTATCCGCTGAAGGCGTGGATTTCGAATATGACCAACCCGCTGTACGGCGTCCCCGGGCTGAGCCAGCTGATCGGGGAGCGGCTGAAAGACCCGCAGCGCCTGCCGCTGTTCATCGCGATCGACGCGTTTATGAACGAAACCACCGCGCTTGCGGATTATCTGATCCCGGATACGCACAACTTTGAGAGCTGGGGGTTTACCGCCCCGTGGGCGGGCGTCGCCAGTAAAACCACCACCGCCCGCTGGCCCATTGTCGCCCCGGCGACGTCCAGAACAGCCAACGGCGAAGCGATATCGATGGAAGCATTCTGCATCGCCGTGGCAAAACGCCTGCAGTTGCCGGGTTTCGGCGACGAGGGGCTCACTGACAGCCAGGGCAAGCCGCTGCCGTTAAACCGGGCGGAAGACTACTATCTGCGGATGGCGGCGAACATTGCTTTTGCCGGGAAAAAACCGCTGCCGGAGGCCAGTCCACAGGAGATAGCGCTCTCTGGCGTCGACCATATCTGGCCTGAAATCGCCAACACGCTAAAGCGCGAAGAATTCCTCCGGGTCGCGTTCCTTTACAGTCGCGGCGGACGGTTCGCGCCGGAAGCCTCCGGACGTCAGGATGGCACAGTGGGCGCCGCCTGGGCGACGCCGCTGCAAATCTGGAACAGCGAGGTGGCCGTGCATCGTTATGCCATGACCGGCGAACGCTATAGCGGCTGTCCGAAATGGTATCCGCCGCGGTTATCCGACGGACGCGCGGTTGACGAGGTGTATCCGCCAGCCGACTGGCCGATGCAGCTGATGTCGTTTAAATCGAACCTGATGAGCAGCTCCACCACCATGATCGAACGGCTGCACCACGTTAAACCGTCGAATCTGGTCGCCATGAACCCGGTCGACGGCGCGCGTTTGCACCTCCGCCACGGCGATAAGGTGAAGATAACCACGCCCGGCGGCAGCGTCGAAGCCCAGATAAGCCTGCTGATGGGCGTGATGCCCGGCGTTATCGCCGTCGAGCACGGGTACGGGCATAAAGAAATGGGCGCGCGCCAGCACTGGCTGGACGGTGAACCGCTCGCCTGGCAGCCGCAGATTGCCTCGGGCATCAATATCAACGATCTCGGTTTTCAGGACCCGACCCGGACGGTTGCAGGTACCTGGCTTGACTGGGTCACCGGCGCCTCCGTACGCCAGGGGCTTCCGGCAAAGGTGCAAAAAATAAGCTGAACTGAGCCACCTGACCTTTCTTTGGAAAGGTCAGGTGGTATCGTTAAAGTGCTGGCGAAAATATTTACATTCACCAATGAATAAATAATTACCCGCAGCCATTTACGCCTGCTTAATAATTTACCCGCGACTTCCTCTGATCAATTTATTATTCTCCCGTCGCAGGATTATATTCCCTGTCAATGCTTACTTTTTAAAAAACAATCATCGGGATCGCGAAATGAAAAAAGTCACACTGTTAGTTGCTGCATGCACATTTATGGTTTGTGGGATGGCGAACGCCGCGAATGGCCAGGCCGTCGCTAATGCAAAAGCGGCATGCCAGAGCAACCCAACGCAGTGCGCAAATGCGAAATCGCAGGCGAAAAAGGAAGCGCAAGCAGCTAAAGATGCCTGCGCGAAAAACCCGTCGGCATGTAACAATGCGAAGTCACAAGCTAAAAAGGCCATGAGCCAATAAGCATAAAGGCAGCAGAGTCACCTCTACTGCCTTTATAAATGATCTGACTGGCTAACGGCTATATAGCCATTTCCTGCACCTGCAGTTTCCGCTTTAGCGCCAGGTCATCACTCACGCCAAATTTTCGCATAATATTGCGCTTATGTGAGCTAATTGTTTTTTGACTGCGAAACAGCGAACGGGATATTTCCACCCCGCTTTTCCCATCGCGAATAAATGCCAGGATTTTAGATTCCGTCTCGGTGAGCGATACGGGCGACGTTTTCGGCGCCTGTCCCTCTTTGAGACTCCGAACAAAAGGACTTAAAAACCGCTTGTGTCGATGGCTGCAGTCAACAATGTCTTTGATCTCAAACTGGTGATCGTCGACGCACAGCAGCGAACAACGGCTTTGCGTCAGAAGCGCCGTGATCACGCGCTTTTGCGTCGCGCGTACCAGCACCAGTAACCGGCCCTGGCTCCCGGGTAACGCGGAAATATCGATATCCAGTTCAGCCGTCAGATCGAGAACCGACAGGTTCGGCGGCGTACTTTCGCCGTCAGATGGCAGGACTGACCAGCACCACCCCGGATTGCTGGCGGCAAGATGATCGAATCCCAGACTTAACGCCTCGGACCAGATGTTTCGCGGTGACGAATAGTGAACATAATAGCTATACATAGAAAGATCACCGTTGTTGATAGAGCGTTGAGATCTGAGCCATTTCAGCCAGCATCGTTAACCACTGATCCGGTGTTTTAATCTCCAGGATAGTGTAAATATTGTGTTTCCAGGAGAACACCGTTTTATAACAGCACCCCCGCTCAATGGAGATATCTTTTGCTGATAGTCCCGCCGAAAATTGCAATAAAATATCCAGTTCCATTTGTGATAAATCGGGCACACGTCGACGCTTAATTGCCGTATCGCCATGTGTGGTCATCTTTTGCAAGGTAACCATCAGCGCATTGGGTAAATCATCTTCGATTAAAATCTCATTTACGCCAACCGCATTCAATAACCTTGATAAGTAGAGATAGCCAGAAGGTATCCACGCAATCGTGTTTATCTTCATTATTTTCAAATAGCGAAAAAGCCGAAGAACCTCAGAAAAATTCGGCCCTACGCCGCCGACACCCACGAGCACGCACATATCCTTATTGACTGAATTGCGAATGTCCTCAATATACGGGGTGGATACCTGATGTAACCAGAGTGGTCGCGATCTACCATCAATAAGATGCTGAGCCAGGGAACGCACAAGCATCCTCGGCTCATACAGCAATATTTTCGACACGGGGCAGCGACCTTGTTTTTTTAATTTAAGCAAGTCGTTATTACCTATCATAATAAAACAGAGGATAATAAAAACAAGATTAAAAACGGTCCAATAATGGACCATGCAAATAGCAAAAATAAACTTTCAGAACGTGATTAATTTATACTACTGGTATTTTCCCTGCACCAATCGTTAGCGGACACTGTCGCAAAGATCAGTAACGTGAAAGGCTGGCAAACTGACCCTGCCGGGCCAGGCATTGCCAGCCCGGCATGAGCGTCAAAACGCCACGCTGCCCAGAATAAACGTGACGGTGATGACTGACAACAGCGTCGTCCAGGTAATGATAGAAGCCATTGCTTCGTGATCCCCCCCCATCTGGCGCGCCAGAATATAGGCGTTACCCGCGCAAGGCACTGCGGAGTAGAGAATGGCGATGCTGGCTGACACTCCGGTAGCACCAAAATAGTTAACCAGCGCGATGGTAATCAACGGCATGGCTACCAATTTAAGTATGGTCGCGTAGGAGATGGAAACCAGCTTGCGGATATGCATGCTGACGATAAGCCCCGCGCCGACTGACATCAGGCTCAGCGGTGTCGCGGCGTTGGACAGATACACGACTAGCTGCTTAATCGCACCGGTGATGTGCAGGTTGCACAGGTTCATCAGTACGCCCAGCAATGCACCGATTATCAGCGGGTTCTTCGTCAGTGCCAGCAGCGCACCACTGAGGCTTTTCTTGCTTCCGGTACCATAATGGTTCATCACCAACACACTCATAATGTTGGTCAAAATGATCATATACGCTACAAAGAAGCCAGAAAGCGCTACGCCCTCGCTACCGAACAATGATTGTGACAATGCGATGAACACATAAGAGTTGTATCTGATTCCCCCTTGAAAAATAGAGGTAAACAAATCTGGCGTGGTATTGAAGAACAATTTTCCGACGAAAATAATCAACGCGATAACCAGTGTGGAAATAATGGTCGCCATCACCGGGTAAAAGTTGTTCGCACCGCTGAAATCCGCCTCACTGATGTCCAATATTAATAGCGCCGGGAAAAACAGATAATAAACAAATTTATCTGAAAACCCCCAAAATATGGCGACATCCTTAATATATATTCTCGACAAATATCCCAAAACGATCAACAAAAAAATAGGTAGTATAGAAAGGAAAACGTTTAGCATAAATTATGACCTTAAATCGAAAAAATACGTTCCTGAACCTGATTGAGGTTACGGTGATTCCATAAGCTTGCTGAAACGAAGACACGCTGTATCCAACGTAACGGCGTGTCTTTTTCATCGAAAGAAGGTATAAATTTATCGCGCGAGTGCAGCGCAAAACGATTATCGATATAAACCAAATCACCTGGGCAAATATTTATTTCGATGGCATTTTTTTTCACCAGACCATGGAAACGTTCCAATGCGGCTTCCGCTCGCGGCGTGCTGGCCGCAATCATACCGGGATAAAAGACGGCGCTGACAAACGGTAACACGCGGTTTTGCGAAATCAGAGGCACCAGTTCGGTCTCTTCGCGTCCGACCTGCGTGGATTGGCGCCAGCGGTACGGTAGTTTAATACGGTACAGTGGACTGGCCAGCGTTTCGATATCCTCGCGGCCTAGCTGCGCGATGGGCAGGCGCGAATCGGAAATGCGCGTCATTGGGCTTTGCGGATCGCGACGCACGCCAGCCAGCAGCAGGCCCATCGGTGAAACGTTGAACTGCTCCAGGTGTTTCAGGGCCGCGTTTTCAATATGGAAGTCCAGTTCGACGTCAAATCCCAGACCGGTATATTCTTTTTTGGCTTCGCGTTTTGGGATCAAATTATTGATCAGTTCTTTTCCCTCGGAATACATCGAATAGGGTTCGCCAATTAACGAAGATATACCGGCCAAAAGGTTTTCACTGATGTTTCCAGATTTAGCCGATGGTGTATATTGATTGGGGCAAGGAGAGAAAAACACTTCTTTATCTACGGGTACGTTTTTTAAAATAAGATACGGTCTTGGTTTGATGGAGGCTTTTTGCTGACTTAACGCAGCGCTTATTCTGTGTGGCAAATGAGTGATCATTGCATTTCGTATGGCATGAATATAAGTATCACCACCTGCAGGGTCGTAAACAATTTTATCCAATGCTGAAAATAACTCGTTCCGTTCCTGAACCGTCATTTGGAATGACGTTTTGGTAATCCATTCGGAGCATTCCTTGTCAATACAAATATGATTAGCAAACTTAATGAATCGAATAAATACTAACATTTAATTATCAAGGTAGAAATCATTTGTTAACATAAGTTGTGATCTAAATCACTCCCCCTCGGATAAGCCAGCCGCGCCGATCCGGCAAGTACGGAGGACGCGGCGACCGGTTCGGACGTCAGAGTACTTTACTGAGAAACGCGGCAGTACGCGGGTTGGTGGGGGCGCCAAAGATTTGTGCGGGTGTGCCCTGCTCCTGGATAATTCCTTGATCGATAAAGATAACCCGATCGGCTACCTCACGAGCGAATCCCATCTCATGGGTAACGATGACCATCGTCATCCCTTCGCCCGCCAGCGCTTTCATCACCGCCAGCACATCCCCCACCAGCTCAGGGTCAAGCGCGGAGGTCGGTTCATCAAACAGCATAATGGAAGGCTGCATGGCCAGCGCCCGGGCAATAGCCACGCGCTGCTGCTGACCGCCGGAGAGGCTTGAGGGCCAGGCGTTACGTTTATCGCTAAGCCCGACTTTCGCCAGCAGGCTCTCGGCCAGCGTCTGCGCTTCGCTGCGGGTCATGCCACGCAGCGACATCGGCGCCATCAACAGGTTTTCCAGCACCGTCATGTGCGGGAACAGGTTGAAGCGCTGAAACACCATCCCGACGCCTTCACGCAGTTTATTGAGATCGGTCTTCGTATCGTGTACCGCATAGCCGTTGACGATAACCTCGCCTTCGGTGACCGATTCCAGCGCGTTCATGCAGCGCAGAAAGGTACTTTTCCCTGAGCCGGACGGGCCGATGATGCAGACCACCTCCTGCGGTTGAATATCGCAATCGATCCCCCGCAGCACATGGCTGTCGCCAAAGTGCTTATGCAGATTTCTGATGTTAATCACTTTTGCCAAACCTCTTCTCAAGACGGTTAACCAATTGCGCCAGCAGGAACGTTATCACCCAATACACCACAGAGATGGTCAGGTAGGGTTCCCAATAGGTGGCATAGGCGCCAGAGACCGTCCGGGCGGCATAAGCCAGATCCGCCAGACCAATGGCGGAAGCCAGCGATGAGTCCTTCACAATCGCTATTGCGTTGTTGCCCAGCGGCGGCAGGATGCGGCGAAACGCCTGCGGCAGGATAACCTTGCGCATTGATTTCCACCACGGCATTCCCAGCGCGCGCGACGCTTCCATCTGTCCCTTGTCGATGGACTGGATCCCGGCGCGGAAAATTTCCGAAACATAGGCGCCGGCATTAAGCGTAATGGCGACAATACAGGACAGAAACGCGCCGTAGTCCGCGCGTAATGCACGGGCGAAATCGCCGCTCATCAGGCCGCCGGTCACCAGCAGGCCGTCGCGCGGGTTGATAAACAGCGGGATCAGCGCAAAGTGCACCACCATGATTTGCACAAATAGCGGCGTGCCGCGAAAAGCGCTCACATAGAAGCGGACCGGAAACTGCACCAGATAGCGCAGCACATATTTCCATGGCCCATGTTCGGCTTTCGCCATCCGCCCGAGGCCCAACGTCAGCCCCCACAGCGTGCCCAAAATCACGCAGATAATGGTGCATTTAATCGTCATCCAGGCGCCTTCCATGAACAGCGGCAGATACTCCTGGATAATCTCCCAACGGAATCCCGTCATACGTTTTCCCTGAAAAAATGCGGCTGGCGCGAAAACCGCGACAGCCGCGTTAAACTCAACTGCGTATTACTGTGCCGGCAGCACAGGCACGTTGTCGTCAAACCAGGTTTTATAGATTTTTGCGTAGGTGCCGTCAGCGACGATTTTCTTCAGACCATCGTTAATTTTCGCCAGCAGCGCATCGTTGCCTTTCGCAACCGCGATACCGAAGTACTGACGCTCAAATTTCGCATCCGCCACCAGTTTGAACTGCTTTTCCGGGTGCTGCTTGATGTAGTATTTGACCACGCCAACGTCGCCGACCGCCGCGCTGACACCGTCTTCAAACAGCTCCTGCAGCATCAGCGGCGTGTTATCGAAGCGCTTGATGGCGGTGCTGTTTTTGCCAAGCACGTCAGAAACCACGATATCGCCGGTGCTGGAGTTAACCACACCGACTTTTTCGTCTTTCAGCGACGCAAGCGAAGTCACTTTAGAGGTCGACGGCACCACGATGGACTGTTCGGCCGGGAAATAAGGTGCGGAGAAATCGACCATCTGCTTACGTTTGTCAGTGATGGTGATCCCCGAAATAATGATGTCGCGGTCGCCCGCGTTCAGAGTCGCGAAAATCCCCTCCCACGGCGTGTTGACCAGCTTAATGTTGAAGTTTTCCGCCCTGGCGATGGCCTTGATGATATCGATATCAAAGCCTTCAAGCTGTTTCTGGTTGTTTTCAAACTCGAACGGACGATAGGTACCGCCCGCCCCGACGACGTAAGTCTCCTGCGCCGCATGCGCGCTGCCCGCCAGCGCCGCCGCTAAACACCCTGCTTTAATCCATTTCGCCCACATACAACCACCTTTTTATGCATTTAATTTGCATAAAAATACATAATAAGCGGAGCGTGCGCAACGGATATGTGGTCGGTCCTGGCGTATTGCGGGCTGAGCGACGAATGCGGTCACTGCAGGACGCGTCGTTTACTGCCCCGACAGCGCCAGAATGACGCTCTCCATCGCCTCACGGGTCAGCTCAGAACGCTTAATTTTCTGATTGGCGAGCGAGGTGCGCAACACGCCAGCAATAACGATATGCTTCGGCTCCTGTCCCAGGTCGCGCATTTCCAGCACCACTTTACCGACAACCCGACACATTTCCTGATACAGCGCATCGTCTTTACTCTGATTACCCATCGTCTGACTCCTGCTAACCTGTTAATAATAAAATTATTATTGATAATTATTTACCACAGATCAAACCCAGGTTACCCCTTTCTGTTACCAGTAAAGATCAAATCAGATAAGAGTATTTAACGACTTCATTCTATTTTTTTGAAACAGCGTTTTTATTTTCTTTTTTACCCGTAACCTCGTATACTGCTCGCGAATTATCACTTGAATGGTTTCAGCGCATTGGACTGCACAAAGAAAAGCACAAAACTTAACCACATTTGCAAAGCTGATAACCTGGCTCACTTTCCTCTGCACGCTTATTTGATGTCACCTATCCTTAACCCGTGGCATCACAACATTCGTTACATCGGTTTGACTCCGCGGCAGTGCGCCCCCGGAGCGAGATTTCCATATCCTTCTCAACTTAAAGACTAAAACTGTCATGAAAAAGACCAAAATTGTTTGCACCATCGGTCCGAAAACCGAATCTGAAGAGATGCTGACCAAAATGCTGGACGCTGGCATGAACGTCATGCGTCTGAACTTCTCCCACGGTGACTATGCAGAACACGGTCAGCGCATCCAGAACTTGCGCAACGTGATGAGCAAAACCGGTAAGAAAGCAGCGATCCTGCTGGATACCAAAGGTCCAGAAATCCGCACCATCAAACTGGAAGGCGGTAATGACGTCTCTCTGAAAGCGGGCCAGACCTTCACGTTCACCACCGACAAATCCGTTATCGGCAACAGCGACATCGTTGCGGTAACCTACGAAGGTTTCACCAGCGACCTGAAAGTCGGCAACACCATCCTGGTTGACGACGGCCTGATCGGTATGGAAGTGACCGCTATCGAAGGTAACAAGGTTATCTGTAAAGTGCTGAACAACGGCGACCTGGGTGAAAACAAAGGCGTTAACCTGCCGGGCGTTTCCATCGCGCTGCCAGCACTGGCTGACAAAGACAAGCAGGATCTGATCTTCGGCTGCGAGCAGGGCGTTGACTTCGTTGCGGCATCCTTTATCCGTAAGCGCTCCGACGTGCTGGAAATCCGTGAGCACCTGAAAGCGCACGGCGGCGAAAACATCCAGATCATCTCCAAAATCGAAAACCAGGAAGGCCTGAACAACTTCGACGAAATCCTCGAAGCTTCTGACGGCATCATGGTTGCTCGTGGCGATATGGGCGTTGAAATCCCGGTTGAAGAAGTTATCTTCGCCCAGAAAATGATCATCGAGAAATGTGTCCGCGCGCGCAAAGTGGTTATCACGGCGACCCAGATGCTGGACTCCATGATCAAAAACCCGCGCCCTACCCGCGCTGAAGCGGGCGACGTGGCCAACGCCATCCTCGACGGCACCGATGCGGTTATGCTGTCTGGTGAATCCGCAAAAGGGAAGTATCCGCTGGAAGCCGTGACCATCATGGCCACTATCTGCGAGCGTACCGACCGCGTGATGACCAGCCGTCTGGATTACAACAACGACAGCCGTAAACTGCGCATTACCGAAGCGGTATGCCGTGGCGCGGTTGAAACGGCTGAGAAACTGGAAGCGCCGCTGATCGTGGTGGCGACCCAGGGCGGTAAATCCGCGCGCGCAATCCGTAAATACTTCCCGGACGCCACCATCCTGGCGCTGACCACCAACGAAGTGACTGCACGTCAGTTGGTGCTCAGCAAAGGCGTTATTCCGCACCTGGTGAAAGAAATCGCCTCTACAGATGATTTCTACCGCCTGGGTAAAGAAGTGGCCCTGCAGCTGGTTGAACGCGGCCTGGCGCAGAAAGGCGACGTCGTGGTGATGGTTTCCGGCGCGCTGGTACCGAGCGGAACCACCAATACGGCTTCCGTGCACGTACTGTAATAATTTACAGCAATATTAATTGTTGCCTGAAAAGCGCCCTCCGGGGCGCTTTTTTTATTCCCTTGATAGACGTTCTCAATAAAAAATCAAATCGGATTTTACTATCTAATAAGAGATTATCTAAGATGAATCCGATGGAAGCGCGCTGTTTTAACACAGTTTTTTTAACCAAAATGTGCAAGTCGGTGCATCTTTGAGCGAACGATCAAAAATAAGCGTGTTCGCACCAAAAAAATATTCTCAATATAAAAAAGTTTGTGTAATACTTGTAACGCTACATGGAGATTAACTCAATCTAGAGGGTATTAATAATGAATCGTACTAAACTGGTACTGGGCGCGGTAATCCTGGGTTCTACTCTGCTGGCTGGTTGCTCCAGCAACGCTAAAATCGATCAGCTGTCTTCTGACGTTCAGACTCTGAACGCTAAAGTTGACCAGCTGAGCAACGACGTGAACGCAATGCGTTCTGACGTTCAGGCTGCTAAAGATGACGCAGCTCGCGCTAACCAGCGTCTGGACAACATGGCTCACTCTTACCGTAAGTAAGAGTACCTGTAATGAAAATGGCGCACTGAGTGCGCCATTTTTTTTGCCTGTCGTTTTACCCCTCCAACGCCCCTTCCTGATGCGTCACCTTATTCCGCCGCCGTCACCGGCACACGGTTCTGAACAGAAAGCACTGAAGCGTTTCCCGTTGCCGCAGGCGTCACGCCTGACGATACCCCCACCGGATACCCGGCACGGCGATACATCGCGCGATCGATCTGTGCCTTATCGCTGGCTTTATCATGAATAAACTGGCTGAAACCAACCGGCAGCGAGTAAGACAACGTCTGCGTATTTTGCCCTTCGTCCTGCGACAGCGGGCGATGCACTTCGATATAGCGTTTGCCATTCGGCTCGATGGAGTACTTCACCGGCTGATTGATGACTCTGACCTGCGTTCCTACGCTAACCTGCATAAACAGCGCTTTGATATCGTCAGGGAACATCCGCATACAGCCTGAGCTAACGCGAAGCCCGACGCTGCTCGGCGCATTGGTGCCATGAATCAGATATTCGCCGCTGCCGTACGCCAGCCGCAACGCATAACGTCCCAGCGGATTATTCGGCCCGGCAGGCACCACGGGCGGTAGCGAGACGCCGCGCTCATGTGAACGCTGGCGAATACCTGGCGTCGGAGTCCAGGTTGGGTTGGGGATCTTCTGCCCGACGCGGGTCGTCATCTCCGGCGTCGCCAGGCCAAGCTGGCCAATACCCAGCGGATAGACCTGCACGCTTCTGCCATCCGGCGGGAAGTAATACAGCCGCAGCTCGGCCAGGTTAACCACAATGCCTTTACGCTGAACGTCCGGCAACAACAGTTGCGACGGAATCGTCACCAGAGTGCCTGGCTTCGGCACCGGTGCAATGGTGTTATTGGCCTCAAGGATCAGCATAGCGGCGGTATCAAAACGCCGGGCGATGGTTTGCAGGGTGTTATCGCCTTCCTGCACGGTGTAGGTTTGATTTTGCCCGACAAGGCGGCTGCCGTCCGGCGGTAATGGATA
Source organism: Pluralibacter sp. (assembly GCF_019237635.1). Taxonomy (GTDB): domain Bacteria; phylum Pseudomonadota; class Gammaproteobacteria; order Enterobacterales; family Enterobacteriaceae; genus Enterobacter_B. Next base: position 35,885 of record NZ_JAFAGS010000121.1, on the reverse strand, counting down.
ATCTACGGCCTTTGCGCTTTGCGAAACGCTGAAGGCCCCCAGTAGAGCAAGGGTAATAAGAGACGCGCGTTTCATACTGGTATTCCCTTTATTATTCACTGGCTCAATGTCAGGATACTGAACAAACCACGAGGTAGGGTTCCTCGCTAACAGAATGAAAGCTGTCTCTTTATTTTAGTCAAGGTTTGCGGCTTTGGTGCGAATCGCGCGAATCATTGCCTCCAGTCCCTGAGAACGCGACGGCGTGAGGTGCTGCGCCAGGGACATTTGTTCAAACCAGGGACGAACGTCAAACGCAATAATATCCTGCGCGGTCATCTGGTGATAAAGAATAAAAACGATTGCGATTAGCCCCTTCACAATCGCCGCATCGCTATCCCCCTGCAGCTCAATAACGCCGTCGGCGTTTTGCTGCATCACAATCCATACCTGGCTCTGGCAGCCCTGAATAATATTTTGCGGATTATGCTCGGCATCGCTGAGCGGCGTGAGGCGCTGCCCAAGCTCAATAATATAGAGATACTTCTCTTCCCAGTTTGCGCAACGGCTAAAGTTGCGCAGCAACTTTTCTTTATCCGGTAACACGACCATGACGCAACCTACCCTAATAAACGATGAATACGCTGCAATCCGGTCACCAGACGGTCAACCTCTTCGTGCGTATTGTACATAGCGAGCGATGCGCGACACATGGCGGGTACCTGATAAAAAGCCATCAACGGCATGGCGCAGTGGTGGCCGGTTCGCACCGCCACGCCGTAGTTGTCGAGAAAACTACCGACATCAAAGGCATGGTGCTTGCCGAGGTTAAATGCCACTACGCCGACGCGCGCATCTGGGCCGTACAGGGTCAGGTCCGGCACGCTCGCCAGTTCGGTTAACGCATAATGCATCAGCGTCTGCTCATAGTCGGCGATATTCTCAAGCCCCAGCGCGCAGATGTACTCCAGCGCCGCGCCAAGACCAATAATACCGCCCGTATTCGGCGTTCCCGCCTCAAAACGCCAGGGGGCTTTCGTCCAGGTGGTGCCTTCAGTCAGGCTGACGGTGGCAATCATTGACCCGCCCCCTTCCCACGGCGGCATCGCCTGCAAGAGTTCCTCTTTGACGTACAGAATACCAATCCCGGTCGGGCCATAGAGTTTGTGGCCGGAAAAGACATAGAAATCGCAGTCGAGATCCTGGACGTCTACCGCCGCATGCATCACCGCCTGGGCGCCGTCCACCAGCACTTTCGCCCCGTACTGATGCGCCAGCATCGCCATGGTTTTTACCGGGTTCACGGTACCGAGCACGTTGGAGACCTGCGTGATAGCCAGCAACCGCGTGCGCTCATCAAACAGCGTCGGCATCACCTCAAGCTGCAGGGTGCCATCCTGATTCATCGGGATAACGCGCAGCTCTGCGCCGACCCGGGCGCAGAGCATCTGCCAGGGCACGATGTTGGCATGGTGCTCCATCTGGCTAATGATGATGTTGTCCCCGGCCTGAACGTTGCTGTTGCCCCAACTGTTGGCGACCAGATTAATCCCCTCCGTGGTGCCGCGGACAAACACCAACTCTTCCGCCGAGCGGGCGTTAAGAAAATTCGCCGTCTGCTGACGCACGTTCTCCATGCGCGTCGTCGCCTCAGCGCTTAGCGTATGGATCCCGCGGTGTACAGCGGCATAGCCGTGGCGATAGAACGCCGCTTCGGCGTCAATCACCTGATTCGGTTTCTGCGCGCTGGCGGCGCTGTCGAGGTACGCCAGCGGCTGTCCGTTGATTTCACGCGCGAGGACCGGAAAATCCGCCCTGACCCGATCGACAGCAAAAGTCATGCTCCACCTCCCGGCAGGCGTTCGCCGATACGGGCCAGCACCTGCTGTTTTAGCGCATCGTCGCGGAGGGTTTCAGTCAGCTCAGCGGCAAAAGCGTAAATAATCATCTGCTGCGCGGCCTGGCGTCCGATCCCCCGGGAGCGCAGGTAAAACAGCTGCTCGTCGTCGATACGGCCCACCGTCGCTCCGTGGCTGCATTTGACATCATCGGCATAGATCTCAAGCTGCGGCTTGGTATCCACCTCGGCAAGGCGCCCCAGCAGCAGATTGTTGTTGGTCATCTGCCCGTCGGTTTTGATGGCATGCTGCGCCACGTTGATAACCCCGTTAAACACCGCGCGCCCCTTATCGCTGACAATGGTTTTATGCAGCTGGCGGCTGTTGCAGTACCCCTTATTATGTTCAAGCCAGGTACGGGTATCGCAGACTTCATTTTTTACCGGCATCGCCAGGCTGTTAATGCGCAGCGTCGTATTTTCGCCATTGAGCTGAGCGCTGGTGTTGTGGCGCAACACCGCGCCGCCCAGCAGGAAACTGTTGCTGAAAGCGGCGGCATCCTGCCCTAACAGAATGTCGTTATGCGCAAAGTGATGGCTGGCGGCGTTTTCAAACGCCAGCTTAATATGGTGCAGTTGCGCATTGTCGGCGACCTGCATGGTGAGGCGCGAGCCGGTAAAGTGCCGTGCCTGGCTCAGGCTGACATAATGCTCGATAACCGTCGCCTCGCTGCCTTCGGCGAGTTCAAGGTGGTGACGATAGTGCGCCGTGTTGACGGCATCCCCATCGACACCCTGAGTGATATGCATCAGCAGCAGCGGTTTTGCCGGGCGCTGATGACGGGCAACGGCGATATGCGTGACGGTGGTCGACAGGCTTTCCGTGAGATGCAAAAACACCTCCGGCTGTACGGCCGCGGGCAGCGCGTCACGTAGGTTATCCACGGTGACCGTAAACCCGCTGTGCTGCAGATTATCGCTCAGCGCCGGGCAAAACTGTCCGTCGACAAACACCAGTCGTAGCGCATCCAGCGACAGCGACAGCGCATCCCGCTGCGCCGCATTGACCGGCGTTTGCAGCGCCACGAACGGGCTGTTAAGCAAGCCATCGAGCGAGGTGTATTTCCAGTCCTCATGCTTACGGGAGGGCAGCCCGAGACGCAGCATTTGCTGCAGGTGCTGCTGCGCCTCGGGCGTGCGGCGCGCGCCGTCAGCCTCAAACAGATGGTGCCATTGCTGCAGCGCGTTACTGCTGTTCGGTAAGCCAGCCATAGCCCTGCTCCTCCAGTTGTTTCACCAGTGTGAAATCCCCGGATTTTACGATCCGCCCCTGGTAAAGCACGTGGACATAATCCGGCTTGATATAGTCCAGAATGCGTTGATAGTGCGTCACGATGATAAAAGCGCGTTTTCCGTCGCGCAGCGAATTCACGCCGTCGGCGACAATTTTCAGCGCGTCGATATCCAGACCGGAGTCCGACTCATCAAGAATGCACAGTTCAGGCTCCAGTACCGCCATTTGCAGAATATCGTTGCGCTTTTTCTCGCCGCCGGAAAAGCCGACGTTGACCGAGCGGGTCAGTAAATCTTCCGGCATTTTCAGCAGCTTTATCTTCTCTTCCATCAGATCCTGGAAATCGAAGCGGTCGAGCGGTTCCTGCCCGCGATAGCCGCGCACCGCGTTAAGCGCGGTCTGCAAAAAGAACTGATTACTGACGCCGGGGATTTCCACCGGATACTGGAAAGCCATAAAGATGCCTTCGCCTGCGCGATCTTCCGGTGCCAGTTCCAGCAGGTTTTTCCCCTTGAAGGTGACCGAACCGCCGGTGACGGCATAATCTTCTCGCCCGGCAAGGGTTGCCGAGAGCGTACTTTTCCCGGAACCGTTTGGCCCCATAATGGCGTGGACTTCCCCCGGACGCACCTCAAGGCTAAGCCCGCGCAGAATCGCGTTATCATCCACTGCTACCTGTAATTCTTTAATACTTAACATGTGTTATCCCTTTATCCTTAACCGACGCTGTGTTCGAGGCTGATAGCCAACAGCTTTTGCGCTTCAACGGCAAACTCCAGCGGCAGCTCTGAAAAAACGTCCTTACAGAACCCGTTGACGATCATGGAGATAGCGTCATCTTCACTGATGCCGCGCTGCAAACAGTAAAACAGCTGATCTTCGCCGATACGCGAGGTTGTCGCTTCGTGTTCGAGTTGCGCGCTGTTGTTGCGGCACTCGACGTAGGGGAAGGTATGCGCACCGCAGTCCGGGCCTATCAGCATCGAGTCGCACTGGGTGTAATTGCGCGCGTTGGTCGCCGTCGGCATGATTTTCACTAAGCCCCGGTAGCTGTTCTGGCTGTGTCCGGCGGAGATCCCTTTAGAGATGATGGTCGAACGGGTATTTTTCCCAATGTGGGTCATCTTGGTGCCGGTATCGGCCTGCTGGTGGCCGCTGGTCAGCGCCACGGAGAAAAACTCGCCGATGGAGTTATCGCCGCGCAGGATACAGCTCGGGTATTTCCAGGTGATCGCCGAGCCGGTTTCCGACTGCGTCCAGGACATCTTGCTGTTCTCGCCTTCGCACAGCGCGCGTTTGGTGACGAAGTTCAGGATGCCGCCGCTGTTGTCATTGCCAGGGAACCAGTTCTGCACTGTGGAGTATTTGACCTCCGCATCTTTATGGATGATGACCTCAACCACCGCCGCGTGCAGCTGATAGCTGTCTCGTACCGGCGCCGAGCATCCCTCGATGTAGCTGACGTAGCTGCCCTCATCCGCCACCAGGATAGTGCGTTCAAACTGCCCGGTTTTTTCCGCGTTGATGCGAAAATAGGTGGAGAGCTCCATCGGGCAGCGCACGCCTTTCGGCACATAGATGAAAGTGCCATCAGACGCCACGGCCGCGTTCAGCGCCGCGAAGAAATTGTCGTTACCGGGCACCACCGTACCCAGATACTTCTGCACCAGTTCAGGGTGCTCGTGGATAGCTTCGCCAAAAGAGCAGAAAATAATGCCCTGCTCCGCCAGCTTTTCGCGGTAGGTCGTGGCGACCGAGACGGAGTCGAATATCGCATCCACCGCCACCTCTTTACCTTCTCTTACCGGAACGCCAAGCTGTTCGAACGCGGCCTCCACCTCTTTACTTAAAAAGGCGTTGCCTGCGGGCTGCTGTACTGCTCCTGGTTGCGAGTCGCCGTTGTCGTCGCAATTGCCGCAGGACGGCGCGGAGTAGTAGCTGAAATCCTGATAGTTGAGCTTGTCGTAGTGCGCTTTCAGCCAGTGCGGCTCCTCCATCTCAAGCCAGGCGTGGAAGGCGTTAAGACGAAACGTCAGCATCCACTCAGGCTCATTACGTTTCGCCGAGATGGCGCGCACCACCTCTTCATTGATCCCTTTTTCCAGCTCATCGGTCTGCAGTTGGGTAAAGAACCCTTCTTTATAATTCAGCTGGCCGCCGGTCCAGGTTTTGACATCGTCAGTTGCTTCAGTATTCCGCGACATAGTTACTCCGCCTGCACCCCAAAACTCTCACCACAGCCACATTCGTGCTGTGCTTTTGGGTTATGAAACTTAAAGATCTGGTTTAATCCTTCACGGATATAATCCACTTCGGTACCGTCGACAAACGGCATGGCCTTCAGCGATACCCACAACTTTGCGCCGTCGGATTCAAACAGCAGATCGTCGTCATGCGGCTCAGCCACCGTGTCCAGTACGTAGGCAAAACCGGCGCAGCCGGACTGCTTGATGCCAAGCCGTATCCCCAGCACACCCTGCTTCGCCGCCAGCTCGCGGATACGCTCGGCCGCAGCAGGCGTCAGGTGAATTCCGCGCCAGCTGAAGTCATCGGGGTTAAAGCTTCCTGAATGCAATTCCATAGGTCCACCTCATGTGTTGAAGCCATCAGGGCATAACATCATGTTAGTGATAATGATTATCACTTCAATCCCTGACCGGCAGGGGTTTTCGTCGTAATGGCCGTTTTTGAACGCTTTTAATAAGCATAGACCCTGCAGGAAGGGTTCACAGGCTGGGTCTTTGTTATTTAATTGATTGATAGATATGAAAAATTAGCATATCGAAAGATAAGAGAGGTTAGAAAGGAAAAGATGTATATAAAATACCTATTTATAAGATAGTTTTTTAAAATTTCTATAAATCAACAAATTAAATGATAATCATAGACTTGCCATTTTTCAGGCCAGGGCTGTGTCGGTCGTTTTTTAGACAAAAAACCCGCGCTGGCTCTTTTTTTCCCTGTGCTGCCGAATGCCGATCAGTTAAGGATCGACATTAAGCAACATGACTGGCATAAACATAATTTATACTTAAATAACCATTATAAATCATACAAATAACGGTTAACTGGAGATTGCTATTAATTACAAAAAGTCATGATTTATCGGCGTAATGTTTCTCTTATGTCCAACTGATAAGGAAATATCATGTCGTGGAATAAAGACGGCGCGATCAGTTATGCAAAAACGCACGCACAACCGCAAAGCACCGGTAACTGTGCGCATTACGTCACTAAGGCAATCAGAAACGGGGGTGGACTTAACATCCCCAACACGCGATCCGCAAAAGATATAGGCATAACGCTGGTCAACGCAGGCTTTCGCCTTGTCTATGACCAGCCTCACGCTGGTGACGTAGCAGTCATTCAGTCAATACCCCATCATGATCACGGCCACGTTTGCATTTACGACGGCCAGCAATGGATCAGCGATTTTGTGCAGCGCTCGATGTACCCAGGTCCGGGTTATCGCGAGCTGCATCCACATTACGAACTGTTCAGGCATGACTAATGAGAAAACTGTTGATACTGCTTTTTGTCCTGTCTCCGCTCGCTGTTGCGAGTGATGTTAATCAGCCCGCCGCCGTGGCTCTGACGTTCAACCGCTGGTATATCAATCAACTTAAGCAGGATAAGCCCCCCATTCTCAATCCGGATATCATGGAGAATTACGTCTTTTCACCGACGATTGCCGCAATAAAAAAAATGTACTCCGGTGACAGCAACGATAAGGATATGCCTGATAGCGATATGTTCATAAAATCGCAGGACTGGGATGATGACTGGGACCAGCTAACGATTTTGCAAACTGATTTCGATGCGGTATGTACAAACGTCTATATCGCGTTTGGGAAAGCAAAAGATCACGTTGTGGCTGACTGTCTTGTCCAGGAAAAAGGAAAATGGAAGATTAGATCGGCAACTCTGGTCAAGTGATACATAACCACCTATCCTCTCTACGCTGCGTGAAGGCGGCTACATTGAGGTTAATCGCGGCGTGCTGATGAAAATAAACAACCTGCCGGACGAGTTTTAATCGCGGAAATAAAAAGGCGCGACACCCGGTAATTCGGATATCACGCCCTGACAGACTTAAACAGAAATCAATACAGCGACGTTTCACCCAGCGGACGGGTCTTAAAGCGGCGGTGCACCCACAGATACTGCTCCGGGGCGCGCAGGATCTCTTTCTCAATCACCTTGTTCATATAGCAGGCGGCGAGGAACTCATCGTCCACCGGGTAATCTTTCATCACATCGCTGATATGCAGACGATAACCGCTTCTGTCGGTTTTTCTCACCATCGTGACGGTCAGCAGTTTCGCCCCTGACAGACGCGAAAGAATGCGCGTACCGTCAGTCGTTGCCGCAGACGGCACCGAGAAGAACGGCGCAAATACGCTGCCCTTACGTCCATAGTCCTGATCGGGAGCGAACCACACCGCCTCTCCCTGCTTCAGGGCATGCACCAGCCCGCGCAGGTTACGGCGGTCGATCATCGCTTTATTGGAACGCAGACGCCCTTTCGTTTGCACCCACTCCATCAGCGGGCTGTTGTGCGGACGATAGGTCGCCATCATAGGGCGACACAGCCCCATTGTCCGGCCGCCCAGCTCAAGCGACATAAAATGTACGCCAACCACCATCACGCCTTTTTTTTCCGCCAGCGCGCATTGCAGGTGATCATAACCTTCAACATCGAACCACTTTTTGACTCTGGCATCGCTCCAGAACCACGCCATCCCGGTTTCGATCAGCCCCATTCCCAGAGAGACAAAGTTTTGCTCAATCAGTTTATTTCTGTCACTGACGCTCATCTCCGGAAAACACAGCTCGAGGTTTTTAGCCGCAATACGTTCGCGACGCTTAAGGAAGGGACGCGCCGCTCTGCCCAGCGAAGAGCCGATGATATAGAGCAGCGGATAGGGTAGCTGAACAAGCAACCAGAGGAACCCGAGACCAAACCAGGTTAACCAGTAGCGGGGGCGCAGCAGCGCGGCTTCGAAGGCTTTTGCCATCGTTTTTTTCCTGTAAACAGATGTAGCGAGTAACGCGTAAGGAAAAAACGAATGATTTCATCAATCTTTATGCGATACGTCTTTAAGTGATAACGGACTTAACCGGCCAGTAGTGAGTAGTATAAACGAGCCACAGAAAAAGACCGTAAGAATTAAGATCCTGGCGTGGATCCTAAAATTGGGACTCAGGCCTTGAGGAGACTGGCGACCGCAGCATGAGGCATTTCCTTCTGAAAAGATAGTGAATTAATCTAATCCTGATTAAAAGCGGATTTACATTAATTCAAAATAATTTGGGTAAGAAAAAGACTAATATTCGTTTGCGTGCGTAATGTTTTATTTGGCAATCATCTTTTTGTAAACTAAATATGCTAACTCGCTGATTTCGCCCGTTGTCCTTTCTGCTTTTGATCCTGTCGCGTGTTTTCCCTGACAAAGTGGCGTATTATCGCATTTCTTCAGCCCTTCCGGGCAATAGTTTCCTTCTGAGTTCAGAGGACTTTTCTATGACATGGCAGCACTTCAAACAGGCGTACCTGATCAAATTCTGGTCGCCTGCCCCCGCAGTTATCGCCGCAGGCATTCTCTCTACCTACTATTTTGGCATCACCGGCACCTTCTGGGCCGTCACCGGGGAATTCACCCGTTGGGGCGGACAGCTGTTGCAGCTCGCAGGCATACACGCCGAGGAGTGGGGCTATTACAAGCTCATTCATCTCGACGGGTCGCCGCTGACCCGTATCGACGGCATGATGATTATCGGTATGTTTGGCGGTTGCTTCGCGGCGGCCCTGTGGGCCAATAACGTCAAACTCCGCTTTCCGCGCAGCCGCATTCGTATCGCTCAGGCCGTCGCGGGCGGCATTATTGCCGGGTTTGGCGCGCGCCTGGCGATGGGCTGCAACCTCGCCGCTTTTTTTACCGGCATCCCGCAGTTCTCGCTACACGCCTGGTTTTTCGCCATCGCCACGGCAATTGGCACCTGGTTTGGCGCACGCTTTACGCTGCTGCCAATATTCCGCATTCCGGTGAAAATGCAAAAAGTGTCTGCCGCCTCCCCCCTCACACAAAAGCCGGAGCAGGCAAAGCGCCGCTTCCGTCTGGGGATGCTGGTGTTCATCGCCATGGTGGCCTGGGCGCTGCTGACGGCCTTTAATCAACCCAAACTCGGGCTGGCGATGCTGTTCGGCGTCGGCTTCGGTCTGCTTATTGAACGGGCGCAAATCTGTTTCACCTCGGCGTTTCGCGATATGTGGATAACCGGGCGTACCTACATGGCGAAAGCCATCATCTTTGGTATGGCCGCCAGCGCGATCGGCATCTTTAGCTACGTGCAGTTGGGCATGGCGCCGAAGATCATGTGGGCTGGCCCCAATGCGGTTATTGGCGGCCTGCTGTTCGGTTTCGGCATCGTACTGGCTGGAGGCTGTGAAACCGGCTGGATGTACCGCGCCGTCGAAGGCCAGGTACACTACTGGTGGGTTGGGCTTGGCAACGTTATCGGATCCACCCTGCTGGCTTATTTCTGGGACGACCTCTCAGGGCCGCTTGCCACGAACTGGGACAAAGTGAATCTGCTGACCACCTTTGGCCCGCTCGGCGGCCTGCTGGTGACTTATGCGCTGCTGTTTGCTGCGCTGATGCTGGTCATCATCTGGGAGAAACGCTTCTTTCGCCAAAAAGAGGCCCGTTTACAGCGCGCTAAGGAGACTGCATGAAAACGTACGTACCGGATTACCGTTTAGATATGGTCGGCGAACCCTGCCCCTACCCGGCGGTCGCCACGCTGGAAGCGATGCCATCGCTGAAAAAAGGTGAAATTCTCGAAGTGGTGAGCGACTGCCCGCAGTCGATTAACAACATCCCGCTGGATGCGAAAAACCACGGCTATACGGTGCTGGATATTCAGCAGGACGGCCCCACCATCCGCTACCTGATTCAGAAATAGCCAACGCGTCCGGACGTTGCCTCGCCCGGACGCATTTTATCACTGCGGTGACACCACCGCAGTGGTCAGACGCGACGAGCAACACAACCGCCCCTGCTCGTCGAAGATCTCAATCTGCCACACCTGATGACGCCGCCCGGCGTGCAGCGCCGTACAGACGCCGCGTACGCGACCGCTACGCACGGAGCGAATATGGTTAGCGTTAACCTCAAGGCCAACCACCTGCTCGTCACCTTCGGTACACAGATAACCTGCAACTGAGCCCAGCGTTTCCGCCAGTACCACCGAGGCGCCGCCGTGCAGTAACCCAAACGGCTGATGGGTCCGGCTATCGACAGGCATCGTCGCTTCAATACTCGCATCGCCCAGCTTATCAAAGTGGATGTTGAGCAGCCCGACCATATTGCCTTCACCCATGGCGTTCAGGTTGTCCAGCGTCGCGTTACGTTTCCAGATCATCCAATAATCTCCAGTAGTGCCTGCAGAGGGTGGCGGACGCCGCTACCCTCGATACGTTTTACCTGGCTGCGACAGGAGTAGCCCGTCACCAGACAGCGGTTGCGGGGAAGCTTCTGCATGGTTTGCTGCCATGACAGCGCATAAATCCCCAGTGAATGGGCATGATTTTTCACCTCATGCCCGTAGGTGCCCGCCATACCGCAGCAGCCCACGCTGACGTTTTCCAGCTTTGCGCCGACGTGGGCGAACAGCGCCGACCACTGGCCTGGAGAGGACGGCAATGCGGTCACTTCGGTACAGTGGCCAAACAGGTACCAGGGCTCGCCGCTCACGTCCCGTTTTTCAACGAGAGTCAGCGCCTGCGCCAGCCACTCATGCACCAGTTGAACCTGGAACTCGCCACGCTTATCGCCGAGCGTCTGCTTATATTCATCGCGATAGCACAGCACCAGCGCCGGATCGACCCCGACCATCGGCATACCCAGTTGAGCGATGCGGTTGAGGAAGTCCGCCGTTTTCGCCGCCGTACGGGCGAAGCGCGTCAGGAAACCTTTAATGTGCTGCGCCTTGCCGTTAGGCGAGAACGGCAGCACAACCGGCGTCCAACCCACTTTTTCCGCCAGACGGACAAAATCGGCGACAACCTGCGCATCGTAATAGCTGGTAAACGGATCCTGGACCACCAGCACCGTTCTGGCCTTCTGTTCGGCGCTCAACGCTTCGAGCTGCTCCAGCGTCAGATTTGCCGAGCGGTGTCCGACCATCTGTTGCTGTAGCGTCGGGGTGGATAACAGCGGCAGGTCAATCATGCCGATGTGTTTTTCCGACATCCGCCGCAACAGCGGCTGGCTCAGAAAGAAGTTAAAGGTCCTCGGCGCCCGCGCCATCAGCGGCGCATAGCTCTCCACGGTCGCGACCAGGTGATCGCGCACCGGCCGCAGATAGCGGGTGTGGTACAGCTGCAGGAAGCGCGAGCGAAACTCCGGGACATCAATTTTGATTGGGCACTGGGTGGAACAGGCTTTACAGGCCAGACAGCCCGACATCGCCTCTTTCACCTCATGCGAAAAGTCATATTCGCCCCTGTGCGCATGCCACGTGTTACGGGTGCGCTCGATGAGATGGCGCAGGCTGAGACCCTTTTCAGGCAGCGCATGCTCCAGCTTTATCGGGTCGACGCCGCGGTCGGCAAGCAAGCGCAGCCATTCACGCACCAGCGTCGCACGCCCCTTCGGCGAGTGCATACGGTTGCTGGTGATTTTCATCGACGGGCACATCGGGCTTTTGGCGTCGAAGTTAAAACACAGACCATTGCCGTTGCACTCCATCGCGCCGCGCCAGGAAGAGCGCACGGCGATGGGGATCTGCCGGTCAAATGCCCCGCGCGTGACCCCGTCGACTTTCATCATCGGCGCATCAAGCCCCTCCGGCGGACAGATTTTCCCCGGGTTCAGACGGTTGTGCGGGTCAAAGGCGGCCTTAACTTTGCGTAACTCGCCATACAGCGTCTCGCCGAAAAACGCCGGGCTGTACTGCGCGCGGAATCCTTTGCCGTGTTCCCCCCACAGCAGGCCGCCGTATTTGGCCGTCAGCGCCACCACCTCATCGGAAATCTGCTTCATCAACACTTCCTGCTGCGGGTCGCACATATCCAGCGCCGGACGCACATGCAGCACCCCGGCGTCGACGTGGCCGAACATGCCGTAGCTCAGGCCGTGTCCATCGAGCAGCGCGCGAAATTCCGCGATGTAATCAGCGAGATGTTCCGGCGGCACGCAGGTATCCTCGACGAAAGGAATCGGCTTGGCGGCGCCTTTCGCGTTGCCGAGCAGGCCAACCGCTTTTTTACGCATCGCATAGATTCGCTCAATGCCCGCCAGATTGTCACACAGCTGCCAGCCAATGATTCCGCTTTCACCTGCCGCCATCTGCGCATCCAGCCGCTGGCACAGCGTGCTCACCTGCCCGTCGATAAGCGTCTGGTCATCACCGGCGAACTCCACGATGTTCAGACCCAGCATCTCTTTATCCGGCACGTCGGTGATAAGCTCGCTGACCGAGTGCCAGACGATGTCTTCCCGCGCCAGGTTGAGCACTTTGGAATCGACGGTTTCAACGGACAGCGCCCGCGCCTCCACCATAAACGGTGCATTGCGCAGCGCGGATTCAAAGGAGTCATACTTGACGTTCACCAGCCGACGCACTTTCGGCAGACGCGTAATGTCCAGCCGGGCCTCAGTAATAAACGCCAGCGTTCCTTCGGAACCGGTCAGCACCCGCGTGAGGTCAAACTCGGTCATCTCGTCGTTAAAGACGTGACGCAGGTCGTAACCGGTCAGGAAACGGTTGAGTTTTGGGAATTTGTCGAGAATAAGCTGACGGTTCTCTTTGCAGCGCTGATAAACGGTGCGGTAGATCCGCCCGGAGGTCGACTGCTCTTTCGCCAGCGTTTCAGCAAGCTGAACAGGGACAGGTTGTGTATCAAGAATATCGCCGCCGAGCAGCACCGCGCGCACGCCCAGCACATGATCGGAGGTTTTGCCGTACACCAGCGACCCCTGGCCTGAGGCGTCGGTATTGATCATCCCCCCGAGCGTGGCGCGGTTGCTGGTGGAAAGTTCCGGCGCAAAGAAATAGCCGTAAGGCTTCAAAAACTGATTCAGTTGATCTTTGATAACCCCAGCCTCAACCCGCACCCACCCTTCTTCAGGGTTAATTTCAATGATGCGGTTCATGTGGCGGGACATATCGATAACGATGCCCTGGTTCAGGGACTGCCCGTTGGTGCCGGTCCCGCCGCCGCGCGGGGTAAAGACCAGCGATGCAAAGCGCTCCTGTGCAGAGATCCGCGCCAGCAGCGCGACGTCTGCCGTAGAACGCGGGAAAACCACCGCATCCGGAAGAAGCTGATAGATACTGTTATCCGTCGCCATCGTCAGCCTGTCGGCGTAACGTGTGGCGGTATCGCCTGTAAACCCTTGCTGCTCCAGTGCCTGCAAAAAATTCAGCACCAGCTGTACGACACCTGGCGCTTGAGAAATCTGTGGGATCATCACGCTTGACCCTGCCTGACGTTGTTGTGTTATGAAGAATGTTATCGTTTGCGTACTGCCTTCATGTTTGTATCACATTTTGTTCTTATGCGCTTACTGGATTTCTGTGCAGAATTTAGGAGGTGAACTTATTGATATTCTTATTAGAGATGGATGTATGATCCATATCGGTAATCTGATGTTTTAACAAAGGTAAAAAACGTATGACCACTTTTCATCGGCCCCGCGATATACCGCAAATACTGCTGTCGGTGCTCTTTTTAGGCCTCATCATCGTGGCCTGCTTGTGGATAGTTCAACCTTTCATTTTGGGATTTGCCTGGGCGAGCACCATTGTTATCGCCACCTGGCCGGTGTTAATCCGCCTGCAGCGGCTGCTGTTCGGTAAACGCGCGCTGGCCGTGCTGGTCATGACCCTGCTGCTGTTTTTGCTGTTCGTGATTCCGATTGCGCTGCTCATTAATAGCCTCGTTGACGGCAGCGTGCCGCTGGTGCATGCCATCACCTCCGGCGAACTCACTCCCCCGGACCTGCAGTGGCTGAACAGCGTTCCGCTGATTGGCGCTAAACTCTACGGCGCCTGGCACGGCCTGCTGGATATGGGTGGCGCAGCCATCATGATGAAGGTGAAACCCTATATCGGCACCACCACCAGCTGGTTTGTCGGCCAGGCCGCGCATATCGGCCGCTTTATGCTGCACTGCGGCCTGATGCTGCTGTTCAGCGCCCTGCTGTACTGGCAGGGGGAAAAGGTGGCCTGGGGCGTACGTTACTTCGCAACGCGACTGGCCGCCAAACGCGGCGACGCAGCGGTATTGCTCGCCGGACAGGCGATTCGCGCCGTTGCATTGGGCGTGGTCGTGACTGCGCTGGTGCAGGCGGTGCTGGGCGGTATCGGTCTTGCTATCTCCGGTGTCCCCTACGCTACGCTTCTGACCGTGGTGATGATCTTCTCCTGTCTGGTGCAATTAGGCCCGCTCATCGTTCTGGTACCGTCCATTATCTGGCTGTACTGGACCGGGGATACCACCTGGGGCACCGTACTGCTGGTGTGGAGCTGTGTCGTGGGCACAATGGATAACTTTATCCGTCCTATGCTCATCCGAATGGGCGCCGACCTGCCGATGATCCTGATAATCTCCGGCGTTATCGGCGGGCTTATCGCCTTTGGCATGATTGGCCTGTTTATCGGCCCGGTACTGCTGGCGGTCACCTGGCGTTTGTTTGATACCTGGATGCGCGAAGTGCCTCCGCCGTCGGACAACCCCGACGAAGTCCTGGAAGAGCTGGAAACCCTCGAATCAGACCATAACCCTCCGTCGAAATAACCTGACTGTGGCCCGGAATTTTCCGGGCCACACAGCATCACGCCGTGTGTATCTCGCAAATTTCTTGATTCTTTTTAATGATTAAGAGCAATCCGATCGACGCAAAAAACCTCTCTGCATAGTATTAGAGGACGGTTATAAATCAACGTCTTGATTTATATACATGGACATCCCCTGAGTGAAACAACGAATTGCTGTGTGTAGTCTTTGCCCATC
The DNA here is from genome assembly GCF_019237635.1 of Pluralibacter sp. Lineage (GTDB taxonomy): Bacteria > Pseudomonadota > Gammaproteobacteria > Enterobacterales > Enterobacteriaceae > Enterobacter_B. The sequence continues at coordinate 20,753 of NZ_JAFAGS010000121.1, read as the reverse complement.
TCCCACGATGGGCTTTTTTTTGTCTTAACGATGATGAAAAAAAACGGATACCGTCTTTGAAGGCAAAAAAAATCCCCGAACAGGTCGGGGATTTTTCCTTATGCGGGGGTTACTTTTTCAGTTCCGCCAGGCTCAACCAGGTCTGCACCACGGTGTCCGGATTCAGGGACAGGCTGTCGATCCCTTCTTCCATCAGCCATGCGGCGAAGTCTTCGTGGTCAGACGGGCCCTGGCCGCAAATCCCGACGTATTTGCCCTGCTTTTTCGCCGCGCGAATCGACATCGACAGCAGCGCTTTCACCGCGTCGTTACGCTCATCAAACAGCGCCGACACTACGCCGGAGTCGCGGTCCAGACCCAGCGTCAGCTGGGTCATGTCGTTAGAGCCGATAGAGAAGCCGTCGAAGTGTTCGAGGAACTGCTCAGCAAGCAGCGCGTTCGATGGGATTTCGCACATCATGATGACCTTAAGACCGTTTTCACCGCGCTTAAGCCCCTGACGCGCCAGCTCGTCGATAACCGCTTTCGCCTGGTCAACGGTACGTACGAACGGGATCATGACTTCTACGTTGGTCAGCCCCATCTCGTTACGCACCCGTTTCACCGCTTCACACTCCAGCGCGAAGCAGTCGCGGAAGCTGTCCGACACGTAACGTCCCGCTCCACGGAAGCCGAGCATCGGGTTTTCTTCGTCCGGCTCGTAGCGCTCGCCGCCCACCAGGTTGGCGTACTCGTTGGATTTAAAGTCGGACAGACGCACGATAACGCGTTTCGGATAAAACGCCGCGCCCAGCGTCGCAATCCCTTCGGTCAGACGGCCGACGTAAAACTCTTTCGGCGAGTCATAGCCCTTCATCATCTCGCGGATTTCGTTTTGCAGCGCGGCGTCCTGGTCGTCAAACTCCAGCAGCGCACGCGGGTGCACGCCAATCATTCGGTTGATGATAAATTCCAGACGCGCCAGGCCGACGCCTTCGTTCGGCAGGCAGGCGAAATCAAATGCGCGATCCGGGTTACCGACGTTCATCATTATCTTCAGCGGCAGATCCGGCATGGTTTCCACGCTGGAGCTCTTAATGCTGAAGTCGAGCATATCGGCATAAACATAGCCGGTATCGCCTTCGGCGCAGGAGACAGTCACTTTCTCGCCGTCTTTCATGCGCTCGGTAGCATCACCGCAACCCACTACCGCGGGGATCCCCAGCTCACGGGCGATGATCGCCGCATGGCAGGTACGTCCGCCACGGTTGGTGACGATCGCGGCGGCCTTTTTCATGATCGGTTCCCAGTCCGGGTCGGTCATGTCGGTCACGAGAACATCACCCGGCTCAATGCGGTTCATCTCGCTGATATTGTGAATGACCTTCACCGGGCCTGCGCCAATGCGGTGACCGATGGCACGGCCTTCCGCGATGATTTTCCCCTGAGCATGCAGGGTGTAACGCTCCATCACCTGGCCGCGAGAGCGGACGGTTTCCGGGCGAGCCTGTACGATAAACAGCTTGCCGGTGTGACCGTCTTTCGCCCACTCGATGTCCATCGGGCGGCCATAATGCTGTTCAATCAGCACCGCCTGCTTCGCCAGCTCCTGGATTTCGTCGTTGGTCAGCGAGAAAATATCGCGCTTTTCCTGCGGCACATCTTCAATTTTGACCTGCTTGCCGTGCTCCTGAGTCGGCGCGTAAACCATGCGGATTTTCTTCGATCCCATGGTACGACGGACGATCGCCGGGCGACCTGCGGCAAGCGTCGGCTTGTGCACATAGAACTCGTCCGGGTTAACGGCCCCTTGCACGACCATTTCACCCAGGCCCCACGCGGCGGTGATAAACACCACCTGGTCAAATCCGGATTCGGTATCGATAGAGAACATCACGCCGGAGGAAGCGAGGTCTGAGCGCACCATACGCTGAACGCCCGCCGACAGCGCCACGCCGCGGTGGTCGTAGCCCTGGTGAACGCGGTAGGAAATCGCGCGGTCGTTAAACAGCGACGCGAACACGTGCTTCACTGCCACCAGCACGGCATCATACCCCTGCACGTTGAGGAAGGTTTCCTGCTGACCGGCAAAAGAGGCGTCCGGCATATCTTCTGCGGTGGCCGAGGAACGCACGGCAAAAGAGGCGTCTTTGTCGTCTGCGGACAGCTGGTCATACGCCTGATGAATGGCGTTTTCCAGTTCCGGCTGGAAAGGCGTGTCGATAATCCACTGACGAATCTGCGCCCCGGCTTTTGCCAGTGCGGAAACGTCATCAATGTCGGTTTCATCCAGCAATTGATAAATACGCTGGTTTACCCCACTTTGGTCCAGAAACTGATTGAAGGCATCAGCCGTTGTGGCAAACCCGTTAGGCACAGAAACACCCACACCCGACAGGTTAGTAATCATTTCACCCAGGGAGGCATTTTTGCCCCCAACTCTGTCTACATCATTCATGCCGAGTTGGTTGTACCAAAGCACCAGCGGAGACGAGCCATTGTTGGACATCGAAACAATCCTTTTATCAATTAAGAACAGGGACCAGACAGATTCTGGCTGCGTTATTTATCCTCGCATAATTGACTCGCTGAAAAAAACGGTGAATCGTTCAAGCAAATTATTTTTTACTTTTTTCGGACTGATCCCCTCCAGGCTTTAACCCCATGATTCATCAGCATTCCCACTTGACAGAGTGGTTTATAGACAACATTTTGAAAAATGAACCGACCTTTTCATTAAAAATAAAAATAGCGTTTCAATTTAAAAAACCAAGACAAAGGATTAGAGGATATGTTTAAATTTAATATATGCTTTCAGATAATTAAGCCAATTATACCGGATGGTCAAAATGGAAAATGTTGTTGATCGCCATGTTTTTTATATTTCCGATGGGACGGCGATTACCGCCGAAGTGCTGGGTCATGCGGTGATGTCGCAGTTTCCGGTGTCTATCAACAGCGTAACGCTGCCGTTTGTCGAGTCCGAGAGCCGGGCGCGGGCGGTAAAAGACCAGATTGACGGCATTTTCCAGCAAACCGGGATCCGCCCGCTGGTGTTCTACTCCATCGTGCTGCCGGAGATCCGCACCATCATTCTGCAAAGCGAAGGGTTTTGTCAGGATATCGTGCAGGCGCTGGTCGCGCCGCTCCAGCAGGAGCTCAAGCTGGACCCAACCCCCATTGCTCATCGCACCCACGGCCTGACGCCGGGCAACCTTACCAAATACGATGCGCGCATCGCGGCCATTGATTACACCCTCGCCCACGACGACGGCATTTCGCTGCGCAATCTCGATCAGGCGCAGGTCATTCTGCTGGGCGTGTCGCGTTGTGGAAAAACACCGACCAGCCTCTACCTGGCGATGCAGTTTGGCATCCGCGCGGCAAACTATCCGTTTATCGCCGATGATATGGATAACCTCGTGCTCCCTGCCGCCCTGAAACCGCTACAACATAAGCTGTTTGGCCTGACGATAAACCCGGAGCGGCTGGCCGCTATTCGCGAAGAGCGTCGGGAAAACAGCCGCTACGCGTCAATGCGCCAGTGCCGGATGGAAGTCACCGAGGTGGAGGCGTTGTATCGTAAAAACCAGATCCCATGGCTTAACAGCACCAACTATTCGGTAGAGGAGATAGCCACCAAAATCCTCGACATTATGGGACTCAGTCGCCGCATGTACTAACAGGCTAGTACATTGATGCGAAATTAGGTATGATCGCGAACGTGATCTACCGCACATCACGTTCTGCCCTTGAATTCACCAGGGATTGGTTTATCGTGATGCGCATCACTTCCCGGTTTTGTACTGCGGAAGCAACCCTATTCTGAGAGTCCTGATGAACAAAACTGATGAACTGCGCACCGCGCGGATCGACAACCTGGTCACACCGGCGGAGCTGGCCCTGCGTTACCCGGTGACCCCTGACGTGGCGGCCCACGTCACGGCATCCCGCCGCCGTATTGAAAAAATCCTTAACGGCGAAGACCGGCGCCTGCTGGTGATTATCGGCCCCTGCTCCATCCACGACCTGGATGCGGCGATGGATTACGCCCATCGCCTGCAGGCTATGCGGGAGAAATACCAATCCCGGCTGGAAATCGTCATGCGCACCTATTTTGAAAAACCGCGTACCGTCGTGGGCTGGAAAGGACTCATTTCCGACCCGGACCTTAACGGCAGCTATCGCGTTAATCACGGTATTGAGGTGGCGCGCAAGCTGCTGCTACAGGTTAACGAGCTGGGCGTACCGACCGCCACCGAGTTTCTCGATATGGTGACCGGTCAGTTTATCGCTGATTTGATCAGTTGGGGCGCCATTGGCGCGCGCACCACTGAAAGCCAGATCCACCGCGAAATGGCTTCCGCGCTCTCCTGTCCGGTTGGCTTTAAGAACGGCACCGACGGCAATACCCGCATCGCGGTAGATGCCATTCGCGCCTCCCGCGCCAGCCATATGTTCCTGTCGCCGGACAAAAATGGCCAGATGACCATTTATCAGACCAGCGGCAACCCGTACGGGCACATCATCATGCGTGGGGGAAAAAAGCCGAACTACCACGCAGCGGATATTGCCACCGCCTGCGACACGCTGCATGAGTTCGACCTGCCGGAACAGTTGGTGGTCGACTTCAGCCACGGCAACTGCCAGAAGCAACATCGCCGCCAGCTTGAGGTTTGCGACGATATTTGTCAGCAGATCCGCAATGGATCCACGGCGATTGCCGGGATCATGGCTGAAAGCTTCCTGCGCGAAGGCACGCAGAAAATCGTTCCCGGGCAGTCGCTACTGTATGGCCAGTCCATCACCGACCCCTGCCTGAGCTGGGAAGACAGCGAAGCGCTGCTGGACAGACTTGCCGCCGCCGTCGATACCCGCTTCTGATCCCGCTTTTCCGGGCAACCCACGGTTGCCCGGTTCCCCTTTCCGCACATTTTTGATCCAGACGCAGTTTTTTTGGAAAATGACTTGCCGTGTCTTTTGTTTTATTGATAATGATTATCATTGTTACATTGATTGCTATTTTAAAACATTATGATACGTCTGGATAACAACACGCTTACCGATAAAAACACCGACGCGTCCAGCGCGCCGCCCCACGAACGCTGCGTCAGCAGCAGAGCGCTGCTGGGGCCGCAAGGCCGTGTACTGATTGAGCACGACGGCCAGTTCTACCTGCTGCGCCAGACAAACGCCGGAAAACTGATCCTGACGAAGTAAGCTAAAAACACACACCACGATCGCCAGCCACCCAGGTTATGCCGAGGCCGCCAGCACTTTTCACTGTCTATGGAGAGTTGCATGCTACACCCGCATTCTGCGTCGCTGCGCCCGTCACTTCTGGCGCTGGCTATCTTCGGCGCAATATCGACACCCGCCGCCGCCGCTGAGCAAATGACCGTCACCGCGACAGGCAACGAACGCAGCGCGTTTGAAGCCCCGATGATGGTGACCGTGATCGATGCCGATACCCCGGAAGGCCAGACCGCCAGCTCCGCAGCCGACATGCTGCGTCAGGTACCGGGGCTCATCGTTACCGGCACCGGCCGCGCCAACGGACAGGACGTCAACCTGCGCGGTTACGATCGTCGTGGCGTACTGACGCTGGTCGACGGTATTCGCCAGGGTACCGATACCGGCCACCTCAACAGTACTTTTCTCGATCCGGCGCTGATTAAACGTATTGAGGTGGTACGCGGCCCGTCCGCCCTGCTCTATGGCAGCGGCGCGCTGGGCGGGGTAATTTCCTATGAGACCGTCGACGCCAGCGACCTGCTTACCCGCGACCAGAACAGCGGCTACCGTGTTTTCGGCACTGGCGGAACCGGCGATCATAGTCTCGGCATGGGCGCCAGCACCTTTGGCCGCACAGACACTCTGGATGGACTGGTCAGTTGGGCCAGCCGCGATCGCGGCGATCTACGCCAGAGCGACGGCATGACAGCGCCAAACGATGAAAGCATCAGTAACTTCCTTGCCAAAGGAAGCTGGCGGTTTGACCCGGCGCAGACCCTGAGCGGTTCTTTGCGCTATTACAACAACGCCGCCCAGGAGCCGAAAAACCCGCAAACGCCAGCCGCGTCAGACAGCAGTAACCCGATGGTTGACCGTTCTACCATCCAGCGCGACGCGCAACTGACGTACAGGATTGCGCCGCAGGACAGCGACTGGCTAAACGCTCGCGCCAACGTCTACTGGTCCGAAGTACGAATTAACGCCCAGAACCCCGATAGCACCGGTGAGTTTCGCAAGCAAACCACCAAAGGCGGTAAGCTGGAAAACCGTACCCGTCTGTTCACCGACAGCATGGCAGCACACCTGCTGACCTGGGGCGGTGAATATTACCGCCAGGAGCAAAGCCCGGACGGGGTAACCACTGGCTTCCCGGACGCGCGCATCAACTTCAGTTCAGGCTGGCTGCAGGATGCGATAACGCTGCGCGACCTGCCGGTGACCCTGCTTGGCGGGACCCGCTATGATAACTATCACGGCAGCAGCGACGGGTATCAAGACGTCGATGCCGATCGCTGGTCCTCGCGCGCCGGGATGACCATCAGCCCGACCGACTGGCTAATGCTGTTTGGTTCTTACGCGCAGGCGTTCCGTGCCCCGACCATGGGGGAAATGTATAACGACGCCAGACACTTCTCGATTGGACGCTTCTACACCAACTATTGGGTACCTAACCCGAACCTGCGCCCGGAAACCAACGAAACCCAGGAGTACGGGTTCGGGCTTCGTTTTGACGACCTGATGCTGTCCAATGATGCGCTGGAGTTCAAAGCCAGCTACTTCGACACCAACGCCAAAGACTACATCACCACCTCGGTTGATTTTGCCGCCAGAACGACCACCTCCATCAACGTACCTGACGCAAAAATCTGGGGCTGGGACGTGATAGCAAAATACAGCGCGGAGATTTTCAGCCTCGACGTCGCTTACAACCGCACCCGCGGTAAAGACACCAATACCGGCGACTGGCTGACCAGCATAAACCCGGATACCGTCACCTCGCGTCTGGATATTCCGGTTGCGCACAGCGGTTTCTCCGTAGGCTGGGTCGGCACCTTTGCCGACAATACCAAAAGCATCAGCGCCACGCCGCAGGCTGGTTATGGGGTGAATGATTTCTATATCAGCTACAGAGGCCAGCAATCTCTCAGCGGGTTGACGACCTCGCTGGTGCTCGGCAACGCTTTTGACAAAGAGTACTGGTCGCCGCAGGGCATCCCACAGGATGGCCGCAACGGTAAAATTTTCGTGAGTTATCAGTGGTAATCACCCGGTCCCGCGTTGCCGGGGCCATTTCTGAAAGGACATGACAATGACCATCTACACCCGCTGGCTGGCGCTTAAAGACCAGCACCCCGGCCTTTACACCCGCGACATCGCTGCCATGATGCATATCAGCGAAGCCGAATTAACCTGGTCCCGCACAGGCCACGACGCCTGGCGTATGCAGGGCGACATCCGCGATATACTGGCCGCCCTGGAGGCGGTGGGCGACGTCAAATGCATCTGCCGCAATGAATATGCGGTGCATGAACAGGTCGGCCGCTTTACCCACCAGCACCTGAGCGGCCATGCAGGGCTGGTGCTTAACCCGCGCGCGCTCGATTTGCGCCTGTTCCTCAACCACTGGGACAGTGCGTTTCACATCAGCGAAACCCGCGCCCGCGGCGAGCAACAGAGCATTCAGTTTTTCGACTATCAGGGCGATGCGCTGCTGAAGGTTTACCCTACCGACAGCACCGATATGGCCGCCTGGGGCGATGTACTGACGCGATTCATTCACGCTGATAATCCACCGCTGGCGCTGCGCCCTGCCCAGGCAACAAGGGAGGCTACGCCCGTTGACGGCGCTGAGGTTGACAGCCAATGGCGTGAAATGACCGACGTGCACCAGTTCTTTATCCTGCTCAAGCGCCATAACCTGAGCCGCCAGCAGGTATTCCGTCTGGTGGGCGACGATTTGGCCTGTCAGGTCGACAATCGCGCGCTGGCGCAACTGCTGGGCGCCGCCCGCCAGGACGGCAACGAAATTATGATCTTCGTCGGCAACCGCGGCTGCGTGCAAATTTTCACCGGCGTGGTGGAAAAGGTGGCGCCTATGAAAGGCTGGCTGAATATCTTCAATCCGTCCTTTACCCTGCATCTGCGCGAAGACACCATTGCCGAAAGTTGGGTAACACGTAAGCCCACCGCCGATGGCCACGTGACCAGCCTGGAGCTGTTTGCCGCAGACGGCACGCAGATTGCCCAGCTGTATGGTCAGCGTAGCGAAGGCGAGCCGGAGCAAACACAGTGGCGGACGCAGATTGACGCGCTGACCGGTAAAGGACGGGCGGCATGAGAGGCGCCGCCGCACTGATTGCCGCCCTGCCGCTGCTGGGCTGCGCCGCACAGCAAAAGGTCGTCTCGCTGGGCGGCGATGTGACTGAGGTCATCTATGCGCTGGATGCGCAATCTACGCTCGTCGCCCGCGACAGCACCAGCCTGTGGCCCACACAGGCGCAAGCGTTACCGGACGTCGGCTACCTGCGCCAGTTGAATGCGGAGGGTATCCTCGCTACTCGCCCGACGCTGGTGCTGGCAAGCATCCAGGCGCAGCCATCACTGGCGCTTAAGCAGGTCGCGCAAAATGGCGTCACGGTCGTGACCGTTCCCGGCAGAAATGATATCGCCGTCATCGACGAAAAAATCCGCGTTATCGCCACCGCGTTAGGCAAAGAAAAAGAAGGTGATGCGCTACGCCAGCAGGTCGGGCAGCAGATGACATCGCTCCCCGTTTCGCCGCTCAACAAACGGGTGTTGTTTATTCTCAGCCACGGCGGGATGAGCGCAATGGCTGCCGGGCAGCAGACGGCGGCGGATACCGCTATCCGCGCCGCCGGGCTGCGAAACGCGATGCAGGGGTTTAACCGCTACCAACCGCTGTCGCAGGAGGGCGTTATCGCCAGCCAGCCCGACCTGGTGGTGATTTCCCGTGAAGGCGTTGCCAGTATGGGCGGCGAAACCGCGCTATGGAAATTGCCTGGGCTGGCGCAAACTCCGGCCGGACGCCATCAGCAGGTGCTGCTGGTTGATGATATGGCGCTGTTAGGGTTTAGCATCCGCACACCGGACGCCCTGAAGCAACTGCGGAAAAAAGCGGAGCAACTGCCCTGATGCCTGCCACTGTCCTGCGTTCCCTGTGGTCGCTACTGGCGCTACTGCTACTGTTAACGCTCGCCGCGACCACCTTCGGCGCGATGAAGCTGCCGCTTGAGGCATTGTGGCAGGAAGACGGGATGTTGCGCCAGATCTGGCTCACTATCCGGCTGCCGCGGGTGCTGCTGGCGCTCATCGTCGGCGGTGCGTTGGCGCTGGCGGGTTGCGTGATGCAGGGACTGTTTCGCAACCCGCTCGCCGACCCGGGCCTGCTTGGGATCAGCAGCGGCGCCGCGCTGTTCGTCGGGCTATGGGTGGTGTTGCCCTTCTCACTGCCGCTGGTGGTCATGCTCTACGCGCCGATACTGGCGGCGTTTATCGGCAGCCTCGCCGTGACGCTGATCATCTTTGTTCTCAGCCGACAACACGACAGCTCGCTCTCTCGTCTGCTGCTGGTCGGCATTGCCATCAACGCCCTGTGCGGCGCAGCGCTCGGCGTGCTCTCCTGGTTGAGTAACGATGCTCAGTTGCGTCAGCTTTCGCTCTGGGGAATGGGCAGCCTGAGTCAAGCGCAGTGGCCGACGCTGCTGGTTTGCGCGTCGCTGATGTTACCCGCCGTCACCCTCATCTGGCGGCTGGCAAGACCGCTGAATTTGCTGCAATTGGGCGATGAGGAGGCACACTATCTCGGCGTCAACGTGCGCCAGATCCAGCGCCGTCTGCTACTGTGCAGCGCATTGCTGGTGGCGGCCGCCGTCGCAGTCAGCGGCGTCATTGGTTTTATCGGGCTGGTGGTGCCGCATCTGCTGCGAATGTGGCTTGGCGCCGACCATCGCGCGACGATCCCGGGGTCCGTCCTGGTGGGCGCCATTCTGCTGCTGGTCGCCGACACCGTCGCCCGCACGCTGGTGGCGCCGGCTGAAATGCCGGTGGGATTGCTGACCAGCCTGCTCGGCGCGCCATGGTTTTTATGGCTGATTTTTCGCAAAGGAGCACTGCATGGGTAATCCACTGCTGGCGTCGGGGGTGAGCTACTCCCCGGTGTTACGCGATATCACGCTGTCGCTCTTCCCCGGAGAGCTGGTGGCGCTCATTGGCCCTAACGGCGCGGGGAAATCGACCCTGCTGCGGCTACTGACCGGCTACCTGACGCCGGACAGCGGTCAGTGTACGCTCAACGACATTGTCCTCGACGCCTGGGCGCCTCAAACGCTGTCGCGCCAGCGGGCGGTAATGCGTCAGCAGAGCCAACTGGGATTCGACTGGCCCGTCGAGGCGGTGATCGCCATGGGACGCGCGCCGTGGCCGCCGTCAGACGACCGCGACGCGGTTGAGCGCATTATGACGCTGACCGGCTGTAGCGCACTGCGCGGGCGCAAATTCAATGCCCTTTCCGGCGGCGAGCAGCAGCGCGTACAGCTGGCCAGAGCGCTGGCGCAGCTGTGGCACAACGGGAAACCCCGGGGCTGGCTGTTTCTCGACGAGCCGACCTCAGCGCTGGATCTGTATCACCAGCAGCACCTGCTGCGGTTGCTCAAGCAGTTGACGGCGGACGGCGAACTGCACGTTTGCGCCGTCCTGCACGATCTCAATCTTGCCGCTCTGTGGGCCGATCGGCTCATTTTACTCCACCAGGGGACGCTGGTTGCCGAAGGCCGTGCGCCGGAAGTGCTGAAGGCCGACATACTGCACCGTTACTATGGCGCCGATGTGCGCATCGGCGCGCACCCGCAAAGCCAGACGCCGCAGGTTTTTCTGTCCCCTTAGCTTGAACAGCTCACCTCCAGCCGCTTGCCCCACTCCGGCGGGCGGCTGGCATAGTCGTCGCTTCGATCATCAAACGGCGTGCGCAGCGCCTCATGCAGGCGCGACAGTTCCTGATAGTCACCGTGCTCGGCCTGCTCGATAGCCCGCTGCGCCAGCCAGTTGCGCAGAACGATAGCCGGGTTCTCCTGCTTCATCGCGCGCTGGCGGTCGTCATCGGCGACGGACTCCTGCTGCAGGCGGCGTCGGTAGTCGCTAAACCAGCGATCGAACGCGTCACGGTCGATAAACTCGTCACGCAGCGGCGACGCTGCGCTCTGCTGCTCGGTTGCGCTCAGCATGCGGAACGTGCGGGTATAATCGCTGCCTTCACGCTCCATCAGCGCGAAGAGGCCGTTCAGCAGATCGTTATCGCCTTTTTCCTGAGTAAACAGACCGAGCTTACGGCGCATCCGGTTGCCATACTCCTCCAGGAGCGCCAGCTCATACCCCTCCAGCGCCTGATTCAGGGCGTCTACGGCAATAAACGGCGACAGCGTCTGCGCCAGTCGCTGTAGATTCCACAGCGCCACTGCGGGCTGATTTTCAAAGCTATAACGCCCCTGAGGGTCCGAATGGTTGCAGATAAACGACGGCTGGAAATCATCAAGAAAACCAAACGGGCCGTAGTCGAGCGTTAATCCAAGCACCGACATGTTGTCGGTATTCATCACACCGTGGGCAAACCCCAGCGTCTGCCAACGGGCGATCATCACCGCCGTTTTTGTGACAACGTCACGAAACCATAACGCATATTTATCCGCTGAGTCGACGAGATGCGGCCAGTGGTGGCGAATCACATAGTCCGCCAGTTGCTGGACTTTCTCCGGCTGGCGACGGTAATAAAAGTGTTCAAAATGGCCAAAGCGGACGTGGCTTTCAGCGATACGCATCAGCATCGCACCCTGCTCGACCGTTTCACGGTAGACAGGCGTATCGCTGGTCACCACCGACAGCGCTCGCGTTGTCGCCACACCGAGATAATGCATCGCCTCGGAGGCCAGGCTCTCGCGCAGCGTCGAGCGCAGCACCGCACGCCCGTCGCCCATTCGCGAATACGGCGTCAGCCCCGCCCCTTTGAGATGCCAGTCATATCGGCGGCCATCGGCAAGCTGCTGCTCGCCAAGCAAAATACCCCTGCCGTCGCCGAGTTGTCCGGCCCAGACGCCGAACTGATGGCCGCTGTAAACCTGAGCCAGCGGCAACATACCGGGCAGCAGCGTTTCACCGCCCCAGACGCCAGCACCGTTTTCGGGCGCAAAGAGCGCATCAGGGATCCCCAGCGTTTGCGCCAGCGGCGCGTTGTGCCAGATAAGACGTGCATTCGCCAGCGGCGCAGGCGCCAGCTCGCTGAAAAAACCCGGCAGCTCATCGCGCCAGTGATGGGTAAAAGACAGGGTCATGTTTCCTCCTGTCTCTAGTGTAGCGTGAACCGTCGCGGCTAAATACGGGTGTTATGCAGGGTTACTCTGCACCAGGCTCGTCAGCAACGCCACATCCACCGCCGTCCACAGCGCGCCGAATAGCCCGGTAAACCCCCACGGCTGCAGGCGCTTGAGTATTTCCGTATCGTCCACCCCGGCGGCCATGATAGCGGAGCAGTATGGCGAAGCCTGCGCCACAATGGCGCGCATAAAAGGACCAAAAGACGCGGCGTGCGCCTGCCGTTGAATAAAGTTTTTATCCAGAATAACCCGGGTGAATAAACCCGAAAATACGGCCCGGGTCGACGCATCACCTGCGCCAAAATTCGCCAACACCAGCGGGAAAGATTTAGCCAATAGTGCTAACGGGTGATTTTCATCGACGAAATCCAACGCCGGAAAATTCTCATTAACGGTTAATTCCAGAAAGGGGAATCGTTGCGCGAGGCTTGCTAATTCGTTTTGCACTAAAAGCGCGCTCGCAATGACCGGGCTAATATTAATCCACGCCAGTAACTGTTGTTGAATAAAAAAAATCTGACAGGTTTCAAGCAACGCGAGTTTTTCGCGGAACAATGAAATCTCATCCTCTTCACTGAGACGCGGTAACACAAGTCCCGTTGGCGTACGAATCCCGTCGTCTACGCCCATAAAGTTAGTTATTATTTCCAGCCCAACGAGTTTACCGTTGCCGTTTCTGGCAGGAAGGAAGAGTAACTCTGAGCGATACATGTTATCTAACGAAACAATCATTACGCCCACCCCAGTTTAAGGGTCTTACCCGGTAACCTGCGCGTCGCTTCCGAGGAATTCAACCTCTTTGATTTTAAAAAGATTAATCTCATTAGTCCCTGGTTATTTCAAGAGTTCCCTTGTTAAAGTTATCTTAAGATTGTAATCCATTATCCCGCAATCGTACAATCCACGATTTCAGGTGGTCGATAAATTAGGCATCGATAATTATTCCACCAGAAAATTATTTATATTTATATCCTGCCGCGAAGGGCGCAGCGCCCTTCGCACATTTTGCGTTATATTCGCCGGGCCTGCCAAAAATTTTTCCGCCAGTAGACATTATCCAGCGATGAACGCGTTACGCCCTGACTGGTCGACGCGTGAATAAACTGGTTATCGGTATCATAGATACCAACATGCAAACCACTTTCCCCTGAACCGGTTTTAAAGAAAACCAGATCGCCCGGGAGTAAATCATCCGGATCAATTTTCGTACCGATTTTCGCCTGCTGGCGCGTTTCTCGCGGCAGTTGAATAGCAAATTTATCACGTAGCGTCATCATGACAAATGCCGAGCAGTCCACGCCGCGACGGCTGGCGCCGCCATAGCGATAGGGCGTTCCGCGCCAGGTTTGCAGTTGATCGTTAAGACCCGCGATGACGGTGATGGAATCAGAAAGCCGTGCATTAGGCGCAGGCGCACGGTGACTGCTGCTGCACCCTGCTAAAATTAATGCCACCAACAAAATAAAAAAGAGACGCATATCCGGCGAATCCTCTGTGTTTTTTTTATAGCAATAATTTAGCCCTGTTATTTATCAAGTTGCAAGTGAGCATTTGTGCTACCGGGTCGATATGAGTACCTGATAGCCCTCCACATTCATTTTTTTGAACGGTAGTCGATAGATTTGCTGCAGATTATCGGTGGTCATTATCTGCTGCGTTTCCCCGCTGGCGATCAGTTTTCCCTTGCACAATAACCAGACACGTTGCGCAAAACGCAGCGTGTGGTTCAGGTCGTGGCTGCTCATCACGATAGTTATCCCGGCATCGCGCAGTTCGCCTAACACGCCATCAAGCGCCGCCTGCTGCGCCACGTCGAGGCTGCTCATCGGTTCATCCAGCACCAGCAGTTGGCCATGGGGATTGCCCTGCGGGTGGATCTGCAACACCACCGCCGCCAGCCGTACCCGCTGCCATTCCCCACCCGAGAGCTGGTTCACGGAGCGGGCAAGCTTATCTTCAAGGCTAAACGACGCCGCGACAGACTGCATCAGAGCATGCTGCGACGTGTCATACTGATGCAGCGAAAGGTAGTGCCAGACCGGCATAGCAAAAGGCGGCGTCTGGTGCTGGGACAAAAAAGCGCGATGCTGCGCCAGCACAGGCGCGGCCCAGTCATCCAGATTTTTGCCGTCAAAAATAACTCGCCCTTTTCCCCCGCTAAGCCCCGCAATGCGGCTTAGCAGGGTACTTTTCCCGGCACCGTTCGGCCCCACAAGATGCAGGATTTCCCCCTTTCTCGCCCCGGCGGTAAACGGCGCCAGACGCCCGGCCTCTTCCACGGCCTCAAGCTGCAGCAGCATCGTCATTATTTCGCAACGGCCTGCTTAATTGCCTCGACCACCAGCGGATCGTCCGGGGTCATATCCGGCGAGAAGCGCTGAATCACCGCGCCATCACGGCCTAGCAGAAATTTTTCAAAGTTCCACAGGATGTCGCCCGACTGCTGCGGCCCGCGTCCTTTGCTGACCATCCGCTCCATAAAGCCGCTCCCCTGCGGCGCGAGCGCAACCGGCGCGGCGCTCACCAGCTTGCCATACAGAGGGTGGCGGTGTTCGCCGTTCACGTCGATTTTACTGAACATCGGGAACGTCACGCCGTAGGTGGTGCTACAGAAGGTTTTAATCTCATCATCACTGCCCGGCTCCTGGCCCAGGAACTGATTGCAGGGGAAGCCTAATACCGTAAACCCCTGCGCCGCCCACGCCTCCTGCAAGTTCTCCAGTTGCGCATACTGCGGCGTCAACCCGCACTGGGATGCCACATTCACCATCAGCAGTACCTGGCCTTTATAGGCCGCCAGCGAGGTTTTCTCGCCATCGATGGTCGTTACGTCAGTATTCAGAATATCGTGTTGCATAGCCGTCTCCAGGTGTGTTCTGCCGGGTCTCAGCGCCCGGCCTTTAATAATAGCCAGATAAAAACGGGGGCGCCCAGCGTGGCCGTCACAACGCCGATCGGCAACTCGGCGGAGGCCAGCGCCAGCCGGGCAATAATATCCGCACACAATAGCGCACAACCGCCCGCAAGCGCGCAAGCCGGGAGCAGCACGCGGTGATCGGTGAGTCCGCAAAGTCGGAGGATGTGCGGGATCACCAGCCCGATAAAGCCTATCGCCCCTGCCAGCGCGACGCTGACGCCAACCAGCCAGCCGGTTGCCATGACCAACAGTCGGCGCCAGAGCCACAGCGGCAGACCCAGCTGGCGAGCGGATATTTCCCCCAACGCCAGAACGTTGAGCGCAGAGGACTGCAAGCACACCCACGCCAGCACAGGCACGAGTGCGACCATCAGCCAGAGCTGCTGCCAGTCAACGCCGCCGAAGCCCCCCATCATCCAGTACATCAGTTGGCGCAAGTCGAATGAGGTGGAAAAATAGACCGCCCAGGTCATGGCGGCGCTGCAGATAATCCCCAGCGCGACCCCTGCGAGCAGCAGGCGGCTGGTAGAGAGATGGCGGCGGGCGAAGCGCAGCAGGATGACGGTGATAAGCAGCGCGCCCGCAATAGCGCAGACCCCTAACGCCCACCCCGGCAGCAGGCCGTGCCCCAGCAACACCGCGGCGATAAGCCCCACGCCAGCGCCGTTTGAAACGCCAAGCAGGCCTGGTTCAGCGAGTGGGTTCTCAAACAACGCCTGCATAATGGCGCCGGAGACCGCCAGCGCCGCGCCCACCAGCAGCACGGCAAGTGTACGGGGTAAACGGATACGCCAGATAAACAGCTCGCCCTGCGGGCTAAACCACGCGTCTGGCGCTATCCAGCGCTCCCCGGCGCAGAGGCTCACCAGTGTTGCCAGCGCCAGAAGGAGCAGCAGGATGAAGATCCAGCGACGATGGCGCTGCTGTTGTCGTTGGGCCAGAGTGTGCATAACGTCCCTGAAGCGGTTAAGAGAAGTCTCTGATTTTATTGCGCCCGGCATACGCTGAAAAGAAAAAAGGCCGCGAAGCGGCCTTTTTAATTAGTTCAGAACTTACTCTGCTTTGGGCGAAGCGTTTTCGACACGGCTTTTTAACTTCTGACCGGGTCTGAAGGTCACCACGCGCCGGGCTGTAATGGGAATATCTTCGCCCGTTTTCGGATTACGCCCGGGGCGTTGATTTTTATCGCGCAAATCGAAATTACCGAAACCGGACAGTTTAACCTGCTCACCGTTTTCCAGAGCACGACGGATCTCTTCGAAAAACAGCTCTACCAGTTCTTTGGCATCCCGCTTGCTAAGCCCAAGCTTATCAAACAGATATTCTGACATTTCAGCTTTTGTAAGCGCCATAGGTTCAATCCCTCAATGATGCCTGGAATCGCTCTTTCAATGCAGCTACACAGGTGTTGACGGTAGCGGCAATCTCCTCTTCTTCGAGTGTACGGCTGGTATCCTGAAGGATTAGGCTGATAGCGAGGCTCTTGTAACCCTCCGCTACGCCCTTACCACGGTACACGTCAAATAAGTTTACGCCAACTATCTGATTTACGCCAACTTTCTTACACTCTGCCAGAATATCTGCTGCAGGCACGTTTTCAGCCACGACGACCGCGATATCGCGACGGTTCGCCGGGAAGCGGGAAATCTCCTTCGCCTGAGGCACCACGCGGTCTGCAAGGGCGTTCCACTGCACTTCAAAGACCAGCGTGCGGCCGTTCAGATCCAGCTTACGTTCCAGCTCCGGATGGACAACCCCAATAAAACCAATGCGTTCACCTTTCAGATAAATCGCGGCGGACTGCCCCGGATGCAGCGCCGGATTGGCTTCGGCTTTAAACTGAACATCAGCCAGTTTGCCGGTCAGATCCAGTACAGATTCGAGATCGCCTTTTAAATCATAGAAATCAACCGTCTCTTTCGCCAGGTTCCAGTGCTCTTCGTCGCGGTTACCGCAAATAACACCGCCCAGCATCAGGTCCTGACGGATCCCCAGAGGCGCCTGAGTGTCAGGAACGAAGCGCAGGCCGGTTTCAAAGATACGCACGCGGCTCTGCTGACGATTCTGGTTGTAGACCACAGTCGCCAGCAGACCGGTCCACAGCGACAGACGCATCGCGGACATTTCGCTGGAAATCGGGCTTGGCAGGATCAGCGCTTCTTCACCTGGGTGGATAAGCTGCTGCACTTTCGGGTCGACAAAGCTGTACGTGATCACTTCCTGGTAGCCTTTGTCGTTCAGCATCGTTTTCACGCGCTTGAGCGACAGGTCGGCTTCACGGTGATTCCCCATGATAAGACCCGCCTGAACAGGCTCATCCGGAATATTGTTGTAGCCGTATACGCGGGCAACTTCTTCCACCAGATCTTCTTCGATTGAAATATCGAAACGCCAGCTCGGCGCAACGGCCTGCCACTCGTCTTTACCTTCAACAACATCACAGCCCAGACGGCGCAGAATATCGCAGACCTGGTCGTCGGCAATGTGATGGCCGATCAGGCGATCCAGCTTGCTGCGACGCAGGGTAATGGTAGCGCGTTTTGGCAGGGTTTCCTCGTGGGTCACGTCGATGACCGGACCGGCTTCACCGCCGCAGAGTTCAATCAGCAGACGGGTGGCGCGTTCCATCGCTTTGTACTGCAGCGCCGGATCGACACCACGCTCGTAGCGGTGAGAGGCATCGGTATGCAGGCCGTGACGGCGCGCGCGACCGGTAATCGACAGCGGGCTGAAGAAGGCGCATTCCAGCAGGACGTTTTGCGTCTCATCATTAACGCCTGAATGTTCGCCGCCGAAAATACCGCCCATCGCCAGCGCTTTTTTATGGTCGGCGATGACCAGGGTGTCGGCTTTCAGCTTCGCTTCGCTGCCGTCGAGCAGAACCAGCGTTTCGTCTTCTTTCGCCATACGTACGACGATGCCGCCGTCAATACGGTCAAGGTCGAACGCATGCATCGGCTGACCCAGCTCCAGCAGGACGTAGTTCGTCACGTCAACCACTGCATCGATTGAACGAATGCCACAGCGACGCAGCTTCTCTCTCATCCACAGCGGGGTTGGCGCTTTCACGTTGATCCCCTTCACCACGCGACCGAGGTAGCGCGGACATGCGTCGGCGGCTTCTACCTGAATCGGCAATGTGTCGCGGATGGTCGCCGCAACCGGCGCCATTTCCGGTTCGGTCAGCGGCTGCTGGTTCAGCACCGCGACGTCACGCGCGACGCCGATGATGCCCAGACAGTCGGCGCGGTTAGGCGTGACGCTTATCTCAATGGTGTTATCGTCAAGCTTCAGATAGTCGCGAATATCGGTACCGATCGGCGCATCCGCTGGCAGTTCGATGATGCCGCTATGATCGTCGGAAATACCGAGCTCGGAGAAGGAGCACAGCATGCCTTCAGACGGTTCGCCGCGCAGTTTCGCCGCTTTGATTTTGAAATCACCTGGCAGTACCGCGCCCACGGTCGCCACGGCCACTTTCAGGCCCTGACGGCAGTTTGGCGCGCCGCAGACGATGTCCAGCAGACGCTCGCCGCCGACATTGACTTTCGTCACGCGCAGCTTATCCGCATTCGGATGCTGACCGCACTCGACGACTTCGCCGACCACCACGCCATGAAACGCCCCGGCGACCGGTTCAACGTCGTCTACCTCAAGGCCTGCCATGGTGATTTGCCCGGACAGCGCTTCGCTGTCGATGGCAGGGTTAACCCATTCGCGTAACCACAGTTCACTGAATTTCATTATGTTGTCCTGCCCTTATTTAAACTGTTTGAGGAAACGCAGATCGTTTTCAAAGAATGCACGCAAATCGGTGACGCCGTAACGCAACATGGTCAGACGCTCCATCCCCATACCGAACGCGAAGCCGGAGTAAATTTCCGGGTCAATGCCCACGTTACGCAGCACGTTCGGGTGCACCATACCGCAGCCCAGCACTTCCAGCCATTTACCGTTTTTGCCCATCACGTCCACTTCTGCAGACGGTTCGGTGAACGGGAAGTAGGACGGGCGGAAGCGAATCTGCAGATCTTCTTCAAAGAAGTTGCGCAGGAAATCGTGCAGCGTGCCTTTCAGGTTGGTGAAGCTGATGTTGGTATCAACAATCAGGCCTTCCATCTGATGGAACATCGGCGTGTGGGTCTGGTCGTAGTCGTTACGGTACACGCGGCCCGGCGCGATGATACGGATTGGCGGCTGCTGATCTTTCATGGTGCGGATCTGCACGCCAGAGGTCTGGGTACGCAGCAGACGCGTCGCATCAAACCAGAAAGTGTCGTGGTCAGCACGCGCCGGGTGATGGCCCGGAATATTCAGCGCATCGAAGTTGTGGTAGTCGTCTTCGATTTCCGGCCCGGTCGCCACGGTAAAGCCGAGCTCACCGAAGAAACTTTCAATACGATCGATAGTACGGGTGACCGGGTGAAGGCCGCCAGTTTCGATACGACGCCCAGGCAGAGAAACATCAATGGTTTCTGCCGCCAGACGCGCATTCAGCGCCGCGCCTTCCAGCGCCGCTTTACGGGCGTTCAGCGCCTGCTGTACCTGCTCTTTGGCTTCGTTAATGACCGCGCCCGCTGCCGGACGCTCTTCCGCCGGCAGTTCGCGCAGCGTGGTCATCTGAAGGGTCAGATGCCCTTTCTTACCCAGGTATTCCACGCGGACGTTGTCCAGCGCGGCAACATCTGAAGCCTCGTTAATGGCAGCCGTTGCGCTGGCAACCAGCTCTGCGAGATGTGACATGGTTTTCCTCGTTATGTGGCGATTTTGGCAAACGCCGGATACAAAAAAAGCCTCCGCAGGGAGGCTTTCTGGCGCTGTTTTCCGTTTCGTCTTTCACGCGCTAGCCTCCTGGAGTCAGGTGCTAAAGTAAAAAAAGAAGCGGAAAATAGCAGCATTCATGCTTGCGTTACCTTCAGGGTAATGTTGTCGATACGGTTATTGAAAGCCGATCACGTAAAAATGTCAATGCATTGATGATGTTAAAGCAAAAGAGGGAGCAAAGCCCCCTCTCTCAACTGGCTTATGCCAGAGCTGCTTTCGCTTTTTCAACCAGAGCGGTGAACGCTACTTTGTCGAATACGGCGATGTCAGCCAGGATCTTACGGTCGATTTCAACAGAGGCTTTTTTCAGGCCATTGATGAATTTGCTGTAAGAAATACCGTTCTGACGTGCTGCTGCGTTGATACGCGCAATCCACAGTTGACGGAACTGACGCTTACGTTGACGACGGTCACGGTAAGCGTACTGACCAGCTTTGATAACAGCCTGGAAGGCAACGCGGTAAACGCGTGAACGCGCACCGTAGTAGCCTTTAGCTTGTTTCAAAATTTTCTTGTGACGTGCACGTGCAATTACACCACGTTTTACGCGAGCCATGTGTGCTCTCCTGTATCTATTCTAATTAAAAAAAGTTAAACGTTAACGACTTATGCGTACGGCAGGCACGCGATTACCA
>NZ_JAFAGS010000125.1 GCF_019237635.1 Pluralibacter sp. | reverse complement strand
GAAGTGACCGCCCGCAACAATCTGGACAACGCGGTAGAACAGCTGCGTCAGATAACCGGCAACTACTATCCGGAGCTGGCGTCACTGAACGTGACCAACTTCAAGACCGACAAACCGCAGGCGGTAAATGCCCTGCTGAAGGAAGCGGAAAACCGCAACCTGTTGCTGTTGCAGGCGCGTCTGAGCCAGGATCTGGCGCGTGAGCAGATTCGCTTCGCTGAAACGGGTCATATGCCGACACTGAATTTGACGGCATCAAGTGGCGTGACTGACACCAAATATAGTGGAAGCAACACCAACACCGGCGCGACCAGCAGCCAGTATACCGACCGCAATATCGGTCAGAACCAGATTGGCCTGAACTTCAGCCTGCCGCTGTACAGCGGCGGTTCCGTCACCTCGCAGGTGAAACAGGCGCAGTACAACTTTGTCGGCGCCAGCGAGCAGCTGGAAGGCGCACACCGCAGCGTCGTACAAACTGTACGTTCGTCCTTTAACAACATTAACGCTTCCATCAGCAGCATCAACGCCTACAAACAGGCGGTCGTTTCTGCGCAGAGCTCATTAGACGCGATGGAAGCCGGTTATCAGGTCGGTACTCGTACTATCGTGGACGTGCTGGACGCGACCACGACGCTGTACAACGCGAAGCAACAGCTCTCCAGCGCGCGTTACACCTACCTCATCAACCAGCTGAACATCAAATCCGCGCTGGGTACGCTCAATGAGAACGACCTGCTGGCGCTGAACGGCACCCTGGGTAAACCGATTTCGACGTCAGCGGACACCGTTGCGCCGGAAAACCCGCAGCAGGACGCCAGCGCTGATGGTTACAGCACCACGACGCCGGCAGCCAAACCGGCGGCCGTTCACACCACGACCACCAGCGCCTCCAGCAGCAAAAGCGCGAATCCGTTTCGCAACTAACTGATGGCGGTTGCCGCGTAAACGACATCGGGCCTGCATACTCTGCAGGCCCGATTTCTTTATCGGCGCACAACTAAATGTAAGGCAACGTAAAGCCTCCGGCCTTTTCCCCCTCATCGCTTCATTTTCGACCACCCATCCTCTATCCTAGGCGCTTACCACTGGGTCCAGGAAGAGTATTAATGAAACGGACAAAATCAATTAATCACGCCTCGTTCCGTAAGAACTGGGGCGCGCGCCACCTTACGCCGGTCGCGTTGGCTATCACTGCCGTCTTTATGCTGGCTGGCTGTGAAAAAACCGACGAAACCGTCTCGCTGTATCAGAATGCGGATGACTGCTCGGCAGCGAACCCGGGCAAAAGCGCCGAGTGTACCGCTTCCTTCAACAACGCGCTGAAAGAAGCCGAACGCACCGCGCCGAAGTACGCCTCTCGTGAAGACTGCGTCGCCGAATTCGGCGAAGGCCAGTGCCAGCAGACCCCAGCCCAGGCGGGCACCGCGCCGGTAAACCAGGCGCAGGCGCAAAGCAGCGGCAGCTTCTGGATGCCGTTGATGGCAGGCTACATGATGGGTCGACTGATGAGCGGCGGCATGCAGCAGCAGCCGCTGTTCAGCTCGAAAAACCCGGCAAGCCCGGCCTATGGTCAGTACACCGACGCCAGCGGCAAAGGCTATGGCGCGGCGCAACCGGGACGTACCATGACGGTGCCGAAAACCGCCATGGCGCCGAAACCGGCGACCACCAGCACCGTTACCCGCGGCGGCTTTGGCGATTCCGTGGCGAAACAGTCCACCATGCAGCGTAGCGCCTCCGGCACCACCACGCGCTCAATGGGCGGCTAAGCATGGAACGAGTCAGTATTGTCGAGCGCCCAGACTGGCGTGATAAGGCCACCGAGTACGGCTTTAATTTTCACACCATGTACGGCGAGCCGTACTGGAGCGAGGAGGCTTACTACAAGCTCACCTTAGCCCAGGTGGACAAGCTCGAAGAGGTCACCGCAGAACTGCACCAGATGTGCCTGAAGGTGGTGGAGAAGGTTATCGACAGCGATGCGCTGATGACCAAATTCCGCATTCCGAAGCACACCTGGGGTTTTGTGCGCCAGTCGTGGAAAACGAACCAGCCATCACTCTACTCTCGCCTCGATCTGGCCTGGGACGGCGTCGGCGAACCAAAGCTACTGGAAAACAACGCGGATACGCCAACCTCGCTGTACGAAGCGGCGTTCTTCCAGTGGATCTGGCTGGAAGACCAGCTTAATGCCGGCAAGCTGCCCGCAGGCAGCGACCAGTTCAACAGCCTGCAGGAGAAGCTGATCGACCGGTTTGCACAACTGCGTGAGCAGTTCGGCTTCAATCTGCTGCACTTCGCCTGCTGTCGCGACACGGTAGAAGACCGCGGCACCGTACAGTATCTGCAGGACTGCGCCAACGAGGCGGGCGTCGCCAGCGAGTTTCTCTACATCGAGGACATCGGCCTTGGCGAGAAGGGTCAGTTTACCGATCTGCAGGATCAGGTGATCGGCAACCTGTTCAAGCTTTATCCGTGGGAGTTCATGCTGCGCGAGGTGTTTTCCACCAAGCTGGAAGACGCAGGCGTGCGCTGGCTGGAACCGGCCTGGAAGAGCATTATCTCCAACAAGGCGCTATTGCCGATGCTGTGGGAGATGTTCCCGGACCACCCGAACCTGCTGCCCGCGTATTTTGCCGAAGACGATCACCCACCGCTGGAAAAATACGTCGTTAAACCTATTTTCTCCCGCGAAGGGGCGAACATCTCTATCGTGGAAAACGGCACCGTGCTGGAGGCCGTTGAAGGGCCCTACGGCGAGGAAGGGATGATCGTGCAGGCGTTTTGTCCGCTGCCGAAATTCGGCGATAGCTACACGCTTATCGGCAGTTGGCTTATCAACGATCAACCAGCGGGTATCGGTATTCGCGAAGACAGAGCGCTGATCACCCAGGATCTGTCCCGCTTTTACCCGCATATTTTTGTCGAGTGATAACCCGGTCCGGCAGCGCAACGCCTGCCGGGCCTGTTTTACCCAATCTGCACCGACAACATGCTTAAACTCCCCATCTCAATGCCGTCTGTCGGTAACGTAATCGGCTCCTGACCGTCCCACATTCCCAGCACATACAGCAGCGGCAGGTAGTGATCCGGCGTCGGGTTCGACAGCGAGCCGCCCTCATGTTCAAGGTAGTGAACCAGCGGATGCGCCTGTGCATCGCCCTGCCAGGTCAGATTGGCCTTCACAAATTCGTTAAACGACGTCGCCCACGGGTACGGGGTATTCTCACCGTGCCAGCGCGCGGTGCGCAGGTTATGCACGACGTTGCCGCTGGCGACCACCATAATGCCCTCATCACGCAGGCGGGCGAGCTTACGCCCCATCTCCAGATGCCATATCGGCGGCTTCGTACTGTCGATGCTGAGCTGCACCATTGGGATATCCGCATCCGGATACATTTTGATGAGCACGCCCCAGGAGCCATGATCAAACCCCCACGCTTCTTTATCCAACGCAACCGGCACAGGCGCGAGCAGTTCCACCAGATGCTGCGCCAGTTCAGGTGACCCCGGCGCCGGATAGTGGGTGTCATACAGCGCCTGCGGGAAACCGCCGAAATCATGAATCGTCTTCGGCGATTCCATGGCCGTCACCCCGGTGCCGTGCGTAAACCAGTGCGCAGAAACGGCCACAATCGCTTTCGGACGCGGCAATGTATCGCCGAGATGACGCCAGGTGCGGGTATAAACGTTATCTTCCAGTACGTTCATCGGGCTACCGTGACCGACAAACAGTGCGGGCATACGAGGAGCAGACATAAGGATTTCCTTACAGGAGGTATCGGGTTATTGAACGTAGATTACGCCCTTTCGGTACAAGAGAAACCCGGAGAAGCATGATGATCATTATCAGGAAGTTTGAACATCTGGTGGGAGATTCAGAATAAAATGACAAAAAAGCCGGGAATATCCCGGCTTTCTTCTGGCGCGTGCGCTTATAACGCCGCTTAGCTGGCCTTACGCTCATGCTTTTGGCGGTAAGTCACCAGGTCTTCGATCGTCACCACCGGCATATTGTGCTGACGGGCAAACGCGATACACTGCGGCGCGCGCGCCATGGTGCCGTCGTCGTTGGTCAGTTCACACAGCACACCCGCAGGTTTGAAACCGGCAAGTGTTACCAGGTCGATAGTCGCTTCGGTGTGGCCGCCGCGGGTCAACACGCCGCCCGCC
>NZ_JAFAGS010000037.1 GCF_019237635.1 Pluralibacter sp. | reverse complement strand
TGCGGCGCACGATATGCGGAATTTGCGTGCTGGAGACAATGGTGATGCGCTTGTCCTCTTCCATCCACGCAAAGCAGGTCACCCCCTCCATATGGCAATGCTGGATAACCGGCGTCTGGAAGTGGTTGCTGAACTGCTGCTCGGCGGCGGCGATAGCGCTATGCGGATCGTCGGCGAGAATTTCGGTCGCCTTCAGCAGGTTGCCGCCTTCGTGGATGGCGACGGCGCCGTTCGCCAGCGCAGCCTCGGGCGAGGTAATGACCGGCAGCGCTTCCCACTCCACATTCACCAGATGCGCCGCTTTTTCGGCGGTCAGCTCATCGCGCGCCACCACGATCGCGACGGCATCGCCATGGTGGCGAACGTGTCGGCTCAACAGGCGTCGGTCGGCGACGTCTCGCTTTTCCGGATCCAGCGTCCAGGCGTGTCCGGCGGTGGCGAACGGCGTTTCCGGCACATCCTCCCAGGTAAAAATCGCCAGCACGCCGGGAATCGCCCGGGCTGCGGCGCTGTCTATTTGTTTCGCGTATCCGTGGGCTATCGGGCTGCGAACGTATTTCGCGTAACACATGCCTGCCATTACGTAATCGTCTGTATAACGCGCGCGGCCGGTGACTTTGGCCATCGCGTCTACGCGCATACAGGGTTCACCGGTGGCGGTGGCTTCCAGCTCATCCATAGTTTTCCCCTTGGTATTTAAAGCATTACCCTGGAATGAGGCAAGAACTACGCCAAAAGGGGAAAGGGGAACCGTTGGAAATACTAAACTGTGATGACTTTAAAAAAAGCACCGGGTTTGGTCGGAAACAGACGCCCGTTTAGACGGTGAGCCGTATCATAATGAGCCGGTAAAAACTCATTATGATAGGCAATCTCAGGTGATAATGCGCCGCTACGCCTGATGCTTGTCCCGCTCCAGCCGGCGGTATAGCGTACTGCGCGATATGCCAAGCGCTTTGGCCGCGAGGCTCATATTGCCGCTGGCGTCGCGGATGGCCCGGTCTTCGGCGCTCAGCGCCTGTGGCGGGGCGGCGAGATACTCCGCGGGTAAATCCGCCGGAGTGACCGTATCGCCGTCATCAGCCAGCGCTATCAGCACTTTCAGCAGACTGACCAGTTGGCGCACGTTGCCGGGCCAGGGGAGGGCGGCGAGATGCGCGATCAGCGGTTCCGAAAGGGTAATCGCCCGCTTTTCGCCCCCGGCGTCACGCCAGAGCTGACGGATAAAAACCTGCCGATGGCTCCACTCTCGCAGCGGCGCGAGGGTCAGGTTGAATTCCCGGATGCGGTAGAACAAATCTTCGCGAAACGCGCCCTCCCGCACCCGGGCGAGCAGATCCTGGTGCGTGGCGCAGATCAGCGCGAAATCTACCGGCTGGGCGGTATTGCCGCCGAGCGGCGTGACCGTTTTTTCCTGTAGCACCCGCAGCAGCCGAGTCTGCATGGTGGCGGGCATATCGCCAATCTCATCCAGAAACAGTATTCCGCCATCGGCCTCGCGGATTTTACCGGTATAGCCTTTCGCGCTGGCACCGGTAAACGCGCCGGGTAAATAGCCGAACAGCTCTGACTCAATCAGGTTTTCCGGAATAGCCGCACAGTTGACGGCAACAAACTTGCCGTTGCGCCAGCGGCTTTGCTGATACAGCTCGCGGCTGAAATGCTCCTTCCCGCAGCCGGTTTCACCGGTGATGCACAGGGCAATACCGGCGTTGAGGATACGCAGCGCTTTTTGCTTATCCAACCCCGGCGGTTGTGGGGTTGGCTCCACGCCGCTGGCCACCCAGGCGTGCTCCATCTGGCGTACGGTGCCGATGGCGTTAGTGCCTCGGGCGTTTTCGCTCCACAAATGGCCCGGCGACAGCGCCAGATGTTCGGCTTTGTTGAGAAAGCGGGTATCGCCGAGGGGGGTGAACACCAAACCTGTCGCATCGGAAAGCACCATGATCGTCGGGGGCTTTTTTAGTCCGGCGGACAGGTTCTCAAGCAGCGGCGTCGCCAGCTGTTGGACCCACGGGTTGCGCTCGCGGGCATCCTGTAAAAATGAGGGCGCAATCCACGGCTGAGCGTTGTCGTCGCGGTGCAAACCATACTCCTGACTGCGTTGCCAGGAGTCCTGTAACGGGCAGGGTAAACCTGAATCTTCATGAGGGAAGAGGGGCTTTTTTGCCTGTCGCATTATCACCTTCTCCGGTGGGTCGTGTGTTGCATATGTGTAGCAGTTAAGTTCCATATGTGTTGCGATGTGCGACACATTTACGTCAACGCCCGCCTCCTTCCGGGTGTCTTTGTTGAACGAATATGAGTATATCTATTTGATATTTATAGTTACTTTTCGGTTTCGCTCCACTTGTGCACATTCTGGCATAAGAGCTGCTTATGCCTGTTGGCTGACAGCATCATTGCCAGCTCACCTGTATCCGTTATGACAATAAGAGAGGACATCTCATGAAGTACACGCATCCTGGTTTGCCTGGCGCAAAAGTGACGTTTAAATCCCGTTACGGCAACTACATCGGCGGTGAGTTTGTGGACCCGGTTTCCGGGCGCTGGTTTGCCAACCCGACGCCCGTGACGGGCAAAACGATTGCGGAATTTCCGCGCTCAGACGCTAAAGATATTGAGCGAGCGCTGGACGCGGCGCATGCCGCGGCGGATGCCTGGGGGAAAACCAGTGTTCAGGAGCGCTCCAACGTGCTGTTAGCTATTGCTGATCGCATTGAGGCCAATCTTGAAACGCTGGCGTTGACGGAGAGCTGGGATAACGGCAAGCCGATTCGGGAAACGCTGAATGCCGACCTGCCGCTGGCGGTCGATCACTTCCGTTATTTTGCGGGCTGTATCCGCGCGCAGGAAGGGACCGCGACAGAAATTGATAACACCACCGTGGCCTACCATATTTACGAGCCGCTTGGGGTGGTTGGGCAGATTATTCCGTGGAACTTCCCGCTGCTGATGGCTGCCTGGAAGCTGGCACCCGCGCTGGCGGCGGGGAATACCGTGGTGCTGAAACCGGCGGAGCAAACGCCGCTCGGCATCTGCGTATTGATGGAACTGATTGGCGATCTTCTGCCTGCCGGGGTGGTGAACATTGTGCATGGCTACGGCGAAGAGGCGGGCGAGGCGCTGGCCCGCAGTAAGCGGATCGAAAAAATCGCCTTTACCGGCTCAACGCCGATTGGTCGCCATATCCTCTCCTGCGCGGCGGAGAACATTATCCCCAGCACTGTTGAGCTTGGCGGCAAGTCGCCGAACATCTTCTTCGAAGACATCATGAACGGCGGCGAGGAGTTCATTGATAAGGCGGTAGAAGGGGTGATCCTCGGGTTCTTCAACCAGGGCGAAGTCTGTACCTGCCCCTCGCGCGTGTTGGTGCAGGAGTCTATTTTCCCGCGCTTCCTCGAAAAAATTATTGCCCGCATGGCGCATATCCGTAAAGGCGACCCCTATGACACCGACACCATGATCGGCGCGCAGGCCTCCGAAGAGCAGTACGATAAAATTCTGTCGTATATCAACATCGCACGGGAAGAGGGCGGCGAAATTCTGGCCGGCGGCGCAAAGCTGACCCATGCCAATGAGATCCAAAACGGGTTCTATATTCAGCCGACGCTTATCAAGGGCCACAACGCGATGCGCTCTTTCCAGGAGGAGATCTTCGGGCCGGTTATCGGCATCATGACCTTTAAAGACGAGGCGGAGGCGCTGGCTATCGCCAACGATACCGAATATGGGCTCGGCGCCGGGGTCTGGACGCTGGATATCAACCGCGCATGGCGGATGGGGCGCGGGATCAAAGCTGGACGCGTATGGACCAACTGCTACCACCTCTATCCGGCACACGCGGCGTTCGGCGGGTATAAAAACTCCGGCGTTGGGCGCGAAACCCACAAAATGGCGCTGTCGCAGTACCAGCAGCTCAAAAATCTGCTGGTGAGCTTCAGCACTAAACCGCTGGGATTGTACTAAGTCCAGGCATCAATGCACCCGGCCAGGTTCCCTGGTCGGGTTAATGGCTCTCCTGAAACAGCAGCTCCATCAGGTTTTCGTTATCCATCTTTTCGCCGCTCAGTTTGCGCAGCAGCATCTCGCTTGCCAGCGTCTGCAAAGAGAAGATGATGTCCGGCTGTACCCGTTTCATTTTGCTGAGATTTTTATCTGAATTCACCAGCGCGATGATTTTCGTTTCCGCGCTGACGACCTCTTTGGCCGCCAGCACGATGAAGGCATTATCGGAGTCATCATTGCGCAGCACCAGCACGTAGCGGGCTTTGTCGGCCCCGGCGTTGGTGAGCGTTTTGCAGGCGGAGGGATCGTCAATTATCACATCAGCCTCGGCGGGGTAGTCGTGCGCGACGCCGGGCGGCACCACTATGGTGACCGTTTCATCACGCTCGGTCAGTCCGGTATAGACGCTGTGGGCAAGGGGCGTGGCGCCAATAATAATGATGTGATTTTTACGCATAGCGTGCGAAATTCTCCCTTTAATCATGCGTTTGAGGTTGCCGCCGATCATTGGGCCAATAATGGCGCTGATGGACGTTGCAAAGACGGTGATGCCCAGAATAATGATCGAGACCGTAAACAGCCGCGAGGCCGGGGTGACTGGCACGATATCCCCGAAGCCGACGGTGGACATACTGACCGTTGAAAAGTAGAGCGCTTCTGAAAGTTCGTTAATGACCGGATGGAACTGATCGCCAAGGTAGAGCGAGCCGCACAGGGCGTAAAGCAACAGCGATGTGAAGCTGACCAGCGCGAACAACGTCCCGGCGGCAAGGCTGGACTGGCTAAATTCGCGCCAGAACCACAGCAGACACAGGCAGTCGAGCACCGACAGCAGCCCCACATGGTAGAGGGTGGTCGGCAGCAAAAAGCTAAACAGGCTAATGGCGATCAGCAGGATAATCGTAAACGACCACGCGACCCGGGCGCGCAGAAAGATCCCGATGCTCATCAGCACGATAGCGAAACCGAGCATCACTTGCGGCAGCGTCAGCAGGCCGAAAGTGGAAATGGTGTCTTTCCAGCCGGTGAACTTCCCGGCGGCCTGCGGGAAAAGGTG
Organism: Pluralibacter sp.; assembly: GCF_019237635.1. GTDB lineage: Bacteria > Pseudomonadota > Gammaproteobacteria > Enterobacterales > Enterobacteriaceae > Enterobacter_B. The sequence goes on along the minus strand of NZ_JAFAGS010000037.1, from coordinate 16,168 downwards.
GTAGATCTGAATGAGCACCGGCCGGAGGAAGACCCCGCCGATAAACAGCGTCAGCGCGCCTATCCAACGATTGGGCGTAAAGACCGATTTCAGCGCTTTGAGCCTGGTTGATAACACGTTCACTGTTTCCCTTCGTCTGCGACGTTTTCCTGCGACTGTCGCACTATAACATCAAGGTGGCGATTGCGGCCCCCGTCGGCGAATGATTATAGGTTACCGGTGCCGCCGTCGACCAGTATCTCGGTGCCCAGCATATAGCTTGAATCGTCGCTGGCGAGAAACAGCGCGGCTTTCGCCAGTTCCTCTGGCCTGCCCATCCGCCCCAGCGGCACCAGTTTCGCGATGTCATCCTGCAGTGTTTTTTGTGCGTCCTCTGCAAGGCCGAGCTTATTCAGCGCTGGCGTTTTCACCGGGCCCGGGCTCAGGCCGTTGACGCGAATGCCGAGGGGGAGAAATTCGGCGGACAGCGTTCGGGCCAGAGACAGCAGCGCCGCTTTGCTGGCGGCGTAGACGCTGCTGCCCGGCAGACCGATATGCGCGCTGACTGAGCCGCAAAGGATGACCGATGACGGGTTACGCAACTGCGGCAGCAGCGCCTGAATCAAAAAGTAAGGTCCTTTGAGGTTGATAGCCATCAGTCGATCCCAGGCGGCGGACTGCCATTCGGCGACCGGGCCGTGGGTTACGTCGCCTGCGTTGATGTACAGCACATCAAGATGGGGCCAGCGGGTGGCTATCTGCGCGGCAAGCGATGCCTGGGCATCGGGATCGCCAGCGTCGCAGGGGATAACCCAGGCGTTGTCGCCCAGCAGCGCTTTTGCGCACTGCAGCGTTTGCGGATTGCGTCCGGTGACCGCAACCTGCGCCCCTTCGGCCAGAAATGCCTGAGCGGTCGCAAGACCGATACCGCTGGTGCCGCCAGTGATCAGCGCATATTTTCCTGTTAATCGTCCCATCGTTGTTCTCCTGAAAATGACTGGAAAACGCACTATAGAGGCTTTAGTATCCATTAGATACAAGGTACCAATTGGATACTAAAGCACAAAGAGGTATGCAATGACGCAGGTAAAGGCGCCGGTCGCACAAAAAAATGTGGGTGATGAACCCTGCCCGATGACCGAATTCGTTTCGCTGGTTTCCGGTAAGTGGGCGATTCCGATTTTATATCGGCTGATCGTCCTGAATTCACCGGTGCGCTTTAGCTCTCTGCTGCGGGCGATGGCGCCGATTACGCAAAAAGAGCTGACCCGTCAGTTGCGACTGTTCGAGCAGCGAGGGCTGGTGGCGCGACGGGTATATGCACAGGTGCCGCCGCGGGTGGAATATCAGATAACGCCGCTGGGGCGGACGCTTGAGCGTGCGCTCACGCCGCTGGCGGAGTGGATGCGCCAGTACGGCAGCCAGCTGACGCGCCCCGAAGGTGACGGCGTTGGATTTTAAACCGTACCCGCTAGCGAAACGCTCCCCCGGGGGCGGGGGAGCATCGGTCAGACGTTTTTGCGTTCGATGGTTTGTTCGCCCCAGAAGAGCGCATCTTTGTCGGTTTTACCAAAGGCCAGCGTCAGCACTTCGTCGCTGCCTTCCTCCCAGATTTTCTCCGCCAGCTTTTCGTCATATTTTGCCACTTCAAAAATGGCTTCGGCGATTTCCGGGGACGTGTTGCGCAGGCTGGCCCATTCGCCGACGTGATGTGCTTTAGATTCTTGATTCGGCATCATACTCCTCCTGTTGAAGGTTAGCCGTTGAGTTTGACTGCCAGACCAGCGACATATTCGCCCTGGTAGCGGGCAATCGAAAGTTCTTCCTGACTTGGCTGGCGCGAACCGTCGCCGCCTGCGATGGTTGTGGCGCCATAAGGCGTGCCGCCGCGCACCTGAGAAACATCAAACAGTTCTTGTGCCGCATAGCCGATAGGCACAATCACCATGCCGTGATGCGCAAGCGTCGTCCAGGTGGAGGTGATGGTTTGCTCCTGGCCGCCGCCGGTACCGGTAGAGCTGAAGACGCTCGCCAGTTTGCCGTAAAGCGCGCCGGAGACCCAAAGACCGCCTGTCTGATCGAGGAAAGTCCGCATTTGCCCGGACATATTGCCGAAGCGGGTGGGAGTACCAAAGATAATGGCATCATAGTCCGCCATTTCCTGCGGCGTTGCCACAGGGGCGTTTTGTGTTTTACCGCCGGCTTTCGCGAATGCTTCAGCCTGCATAGTTTCCGGTACGCGTTTTAGCACCACATCGGCGCCGCTGACTTTTTCTGCACCTTCGACAACGGCACGCGCCATGGTTTCGATGTGTCCATACATGGAATAATAAAGCACCAGAACTTTTGCCATTTGCGTCACTCCTCGGTTTATTATCAAAACAGCCAAACGCTGCATGTTATTAAAGATATGCCCTGTAGCCGGGAGTGCCAACCGTGAATAGCATTTCATTGATTTATAACAAGTTGGCAACGTTTTTTACTTTGTAGCAAAATGACACACTTTTGCGCCGAACATTTCATAAGCGATAAGAGAGCCTTATGTATCACGCAGCGGCAATCCCATACTTTCTTACCATCGCATGTTGCAGAATATTACGGTTTGCCGGTTAGCCATGCCGATTCCACTAAGCTTAGTCCCACGCGGAAGTGATAGCGATCGCCGCCAGGCGCGCTGCCGCGTAGACTCAGCCTAAACCATCGGAGGTCAGTAATGGCAAACCATCGTGGCGGTTCAGGTAATTTTGCTGAAGACCGCGAAAGAGCAGCAGAAGCAGGTCGGAAAGGTGGCCAGCACAGCGGGGGGAACTTCAAAAACGATCCTCAACGCGCATCAGAAGCTGGAAAAAAAGGGGGGAAAAACAGTCACGGTAATCGTCACAGCTAGGTGACTGTAGCAGAGCGATACGCTGTCCTGAAATCCCATCAATCCCCGCCGCCGGGTTATCCCGGCGGTTTTTTTCTGCCTCGCGGTTGCAGTGGACGCAGGGAATCTGCACACTTGAGGGCTGATTGTTATCCTGGTGTTGCTATGTCACTCCTCTCCCGCTATCAATTCTCCGTCAAACCCCAGGAAGCGATCCTCATTCTGATCACTCTGTTCTGGGGCGGTACCTTCCTGGCGGTGCAGTATGCCGTGACCATGAGCGGGCCCTTTTTCTTCGTCGGTTTACGCTTCGCCACAGCGGCGCTGGCCGTGGCGCTGCTGTCGCTAAAAACGCTGCGCGGGCTGACGCGGCGTTTATCGTGCTGGGCGTGCTGGTCAGCGAACTTAAATTTAAGCAGAAGAAAGGCCCCAGCGCCGGGGCGAGTAACACCGAGGATGCATGTACCCCGCAGGAATAACCCAGGAGAGAGCTATGGCACAGGATGTAGTGAAAAAAACGGGAAAACGCACCCAGGCGGTGAGCGCCAAAAAGCAGGCGATTCTTGCCGCCGCGCTGACTACCTTTTCGCAGTTCGGTATCCACGGTACCCGGCTTGAGCAGGTTGCAGAGCTCGCCGGGGTATCGAAAACCAATCTGCTCTATTACTACCCCTCAAAAGACGCGCTCTATGTGGCGGTGATGCGCAATATCCTCGATATCTGGCTCGCCCCGCTGCGCGCCTTTCGGGAGGATTTCACCCCGCTGGTGGCGATACGCGAATATATTCGCCTCAAGCTTGAGGTATCGCGGGACTATCCGGAAGCCTCGCGGCTGTTTTGTCTGGAGATGCTACAGGGCGCGCCGCTGCTGATGGCCGAGCTGACCGGTGATTTGAAAGGGCTGGTGGCGGAGAAATCGGCGATTATCGAAGGCTGGGTGGACGCGGGTAAGCTGGCGGTGGTCGACCCGCATCATCTGATTTTTATGATTTGGGCGGCGACCCAGCACTATGCGGATTTTGCCACCCAGGTCGAGGCCGTCACCGGAAAAACGCTACAGGACGAGGTTTTTTTTCAACAGACGGTGGACAGCGTCCAGCGTATGATTATCGAAGGGATCCGCGTGCGTTAATTGCCTGGCGGCAGCGGGCAACTGATATCGCCTTCATCGCAGTGCAGCAGCGATTCCAGCCACGCGGTGCGCTCGACGGTTTTGTCGGTCATACACTGGCTGTTGATCATCGGCTGGATGCTGCCGCCCGCGCTGCCGGAGCTCATCAGCGCGCAGTCGGCGTCGCGCAGGGCCATCCATTTTTGCTGCGCGATTTTCAGCAGCGCTTTCTGCGTCTCGGGCGCGCGTTTTAGCACGGCGGCATACGCGTCGTTTAGCGTCTTATCGGCAGCCTGATACTGCGCGGCGGTGCACGCGTTGAGCGCCGTTTGCGTTGACGCAGTGCTGCATTCATCCGCCAGCGACATTGCGCTGACGAGCAGCGCGCCGCAGGCAATCAAGATTCGTTTCATGATGTTGTCCGGTTAAAGAAAAAGGCTCCGTTTCCGGAGCCTTATTAGCACAGCCTTAGCCGATTGTCATCAGACTGGCGTTCCCCCCCGCCGCGGCGGTGTTCACGCTCAGCGAACGCTCCAGATAAAGACGCTCAAGCAGCAGATTTGTTTCTCCCCGGGCAAAGCCCTGAACCGAAACGAGAGCGCCATCGCGCGCGGCGACCTGCTGGCACAGTTCGCGCAGTTGGTCGGAGTCGCCGTGATAGATAACCGCATCGAACGGCTGGCTGGTCAACACGTCCGCTTTGGCAAAGCGGATACGCTCGCTGACGGCTTTCGGCAACTGTTTGACCAGATCGCGATGCAGGCTGTCTTCCGGCCACAATACCTCGCTGCCTGCGGCGGTCACTGCTGCCAGCTGTACCAGTGCATCCTGCGGGTTATCCGCGATGCACAGCACGCGTTCGCGCGGCATCAGCGTCCAGGTGTTGCGCTCGCCGGTCGGTCCTGGCAACAGGCGCTGGGTGCCTGACTGCGCCAGTTCTTCATAGCGCAGGCACAGCGACTGTAGCTCAGGTTTACCCGCTGCCCACTCGCGCAGCGCCTGTAGCGGCTGGTTGATGAGCGTTTTCAACTGGGCATCTACCGGGCGCTCGGTGTCGTGACGGGCGAGGGTGGTCGCCAGCGCGTCGTCCGGGCGGCTGGAGAGCAGACGATAGAGGTACAGCGGACCACCGGCTTTCGGACCGGTGCCGGACAGGCCTTCACCGCCGAACGGCTGCACGCCGACCACAGCGCCGACCATATTGCGGTTGACGTACAGGTTGCCGACGTTCGCGCTGCCGGTGACGTGGGCGATGGTTTCATCAATACGGGTGTGCACGCCGAGCGTCAGACCGTAGCCGGAAGCGTTAATCTGACCGATCAGCTCATTCAGTTCGTTGCGGTTGTAGCGCACCACGTGCAGCACCGGGCCGAAGACCTCTTTTTTCAGTTCATCAAAGCTGTTCAGCTCGATAAGCGTCGGCGCAATGAAGGTGCCGCTCTGCCACTCGCGGGCATCCTCGCTGTTTTCACGTACCGCCTGATAGACCGGACGCCCTTTCGCCCGCAGCGTCTGGATGTGGCGCTCAATATTGGCTTTGGCTTCGTTGTCGATAACTGGGCCGATATCCGTTGTCATGCGGCCCGGGTTGCCCATCCGGCACTCGGCCATGGCGCCCTTCAGCATGGTCAGAGTGTGGTCGGCTATCTCTTCTTGCAGACACAGCACGCGCAGCGCGGAACAACGTTGACCCGCGCTGTCGAAGGCCGAGGCTAGCACATCCACCACCACCTGCTCGGTGAGCGCGGAGGAGTCGACGATCATGGCGTTCATGCCGCCGGTTTCAGCGATAAGCGGCGTCGGGCGACCCTGCGGATCAAGACGGCTGGCGATATTGCGCTGCAGCAGGGTGGCGACTTCTGTCGAGCCTGTGAACATGACGCCGCGCACACGGCTGTCAGCGGTCAGCTGCGCGCCGACGGTTTCGCCACGGCCTGGCAGGAGTTGCACCACGCCCGGCGGTACGCCGGCTTCCAGCAGAATGTGGATCCCCTGGGCTGCGATAAGCGGCGTCTGCTCCGCAGGTTTTGCCAGCACGCTGTTGCCCGCGGCAAGCGCGGCGGCAATCTGGCCGGTGAAAATGGCCAGCGGGAAGTTCCACGGGCTGATACAGACGACCGGCCCGAGCGGACGGTGGGTTTCATTGGCGAAGTCGTCGCGCACCTGCCCGGCATAGTAGTGCAGGAAATCGACCGCTTCGCGCACTTCGGCAATGGCGTTGCTGAAGGTCTTACCGGCTTCGCGCACCAGAATGCCAATCAGCTGCTGCATCTGGTCTTCCATCAGCACTGCGGCGCGTTCAAGGATAGCGGCGCGCTCCTGCGGCGGGGTGGCGAACCAGATAGGTGCATTGTTAACTGCGTTCTCCAGCGCCAGCTCCACTTCACGCTCAGAGGCGTCACGGGCATAACCGACGATGTCTTTCGGCTCGGCAGGGTTAATGACCGGCGTCATATCGCCCTCGGCAACTGGCTGCTCAAGCATCGGCAGCGCCCGCCATTTCTGCAACGCGCTGTTCAGCAGCGATGAGGAGAGCGACGCCAGGCGGTGTTCGTTGGCCAGATCAAGCCCGGCGGAGTTGGCGCGGCCCTCGCCGTAAAGATCGCGCGGCAGCGGGATTTTCGGGTGCGGCAGCCCGGCGATGCCCTCCTGCGTCGCCATTTTTTCCACGGCGGCGACCGGGTCGGCGACCAGTTCGTCAAGCGGCAGCGTGGTATCGGCGATGCGGTTAACAAACGAGGTGTTGGCGCCATTTTCCAGCAGGCGGCGTACCAGATAGGCCAGCAGCGTTTCGTGGGTACCTACCGGGGCATAGATGCGGCATGGACGGTTCAGTTTGCCTTCCGCTACTTTACCGACCACCTGTTCGTACAGCGGCTCGCCCATACCGTGCAGGCACTGGAACTCGTACTGGCCCGGGTAGTAGTTCTGACCCGCCAGTTGGTAAATGGCCGCCAGCGTATGGGCGTTGTGAGTGGCGAACTGCGGGTAGATAAGGTTCGGAACGCCAAGCAGTTTTTTCGCGCAGGCAAGGTAGGAGACATCGGTATATACCTTACGGGTATAGACCGGGTATCCCTCAAGACCGTCCATCTGCGCACGTTTAATTTCGCTGTCCCAGTAGGCGCCTTTCACCAGACGAATCATCAGGCGGCGGCGGCTGCGGGTGGCGAGATCGATCAGGTAGTCAATGACGAACGGGCAGCGCTTCTGGTAGGCCTGGATAACGAAGCCGATACCGTTCCAGCCAGCGAGTTCCGGCTCAAAGCAGAGTTTTTCCAGCAGATCGAGGGAAATCTCCAGACGATCGGCTTCTTCGGCATCGATATTAATCCCGATATCGTACTGGCGCGCCAGCAGGGTCAGCGACTTCAGGCGCGGATAGAGTTCATCCATCACCCGGTGATACTGCGCGCGGCTGTAGCGCGGGTGCAGCGCCGAAAGCTTGATGGAGATCCCTGGGCCTTCATAAATTCCGCGGCCGTTGGAGGCCTTGCCGATGGCATGAATAGCCTGCTGGTAAGAGACCATATAGGCCTGCGCGTCGGCGGCGGTCAGCGCCGCTTCGCCCAGCATATCGTAGGAGTAGCGGAAGCCTTTTTCTTCAAGCTTGCGGGCATTGGCCAGCGCTTCGGCAATGGTCTCTCCGGTGACGAACTGTTCGCCCATCAGGCGCATCGCCATATCCACGCCTTTGCGGATCAGCGGTTCGCCGCTCTTACCGATAATGCGGTTCAGCGATTTAGACAGGCTGGCTTCGTTATGCGTTGAGACCAGCTTGCCGGTAAACAGCAACCCCCAGGTGGCGGCGTTGACGAACAGCGACGGGCTGCGGCCGATATGCGACTGCCAGTTGCCGTTGCTGATTTTGTCGCGGATCAGCGCATCGCGGGTGGCTTTATCCGGAATACGCAGCAGCGCTTCGGCCAGGCACATCAGCGCCACGCCTTCCTGCGAGGAGAGAGAAAACTCCTGCAACAGGCTCTGCACCATGCCCGCACGGCCGCTGGCGGTTTTCTGGTTACGCAGCTTTTCGGCGAGTTGATACGCCAGCTTATGGGCGTTTTCCGCGACCGGCTGCGGCAGGCGGGCCTGCTCAAGCAACATCGGGACCGCGTCGGTCTCCGGGCGGCGCCAGGCGGCGGTAATGGCGGAGCGGGTCACTGACTGCGGCAGGATCTGCTCGGCGAAATCAAGGAACGGCTGGTGAATTTCATCCGGCGGGTAGGTCGTATCATCGCTTTCATTTGCCGCGCCGGACAATAACGCCGGCAGCTCGGGCAACGCGTCGTCGTTTTCCAGTTTTTCCAGATAGTTAAAGATGGCCTGCTTAATCAGCCAATGCGGCGTACGGTCAATGCGAGTGGCTGCGCTTTTGATGCGTTCGCGCGTTGCGTCATCAAGCTTAACCCCCATCGTGGTGGTGCCCATACCGGTTGCTCCTGTCGTTCTGTTAACTTAATTTTGGTTGCAGTGAAATATCTACTATGTTGCAACTTTGTGCAACCATGTTAAATGTGACGCCACCAGCAATCAGAAAAAGCCGTGGATTGTTAAATGTGAGTAACACGATAAAAACGGAGGGATAACACGCCATACACCAGAAACTCTGCGGTAGTTAACATTTTTAAAAGGTGCAACCTTGAAAAGCGTGAGCGAGTGCAACCTATAGAAAGGTGATGACGTTGCGGGGATGTATTATGTGTAAACGAGGTGTTAAAACGTTTGTGAATACATTCGGCTTACGGCAGGATACGGGCCGCCCGTAACAAAGAACACTCATTACTTCGTTCCGGTAATGGAGATAAACAGAATTATTCTGGAGAATGATTGATGGCTATTAGCACACCGATGGTGGTGACTTTTCTTATTTATATATTTGGCATGATCCTGATTGGGTTTATGGCATGGCGTTCGACCAAGAACTTTGACGACTACATCCTCGGCGGCCGCAGCCTTGGGCCGTTTGTCACCGCGCTGTCTGCCGGTGCGTCCGACATGAGCGGCTGGCTGCTGATGGGGCTGCCGGGGGCGATTTTCATTTCCGGTATTTCCGAAAGCTGGATCGCTATCGGGCTGTGCATGGGGGCATGGATCAACTGGAAGCTGGTTGCCGGACGTCTGCGTGTGCATACTGAAGTGAACAACAATGCGCTGACGCTGCCGGACTACTTCTCCGGGCGGTTTGAAGACAACAGCCGCGTGCTGCGCATTATCTCCGCACTCGTTATTCTGCTGTTTTTCACCATTTATTGCGCTTCCGGTATTGTGGCGGGGGCGCGTCTGTTCGAAAGCACCTTCGGTATGAGCTACGAGACCGCGCTGTGGGCGGGTGCGGCGGCCACCATTCTGTATACCTTTATCGGCGGCTTCCTCGCGGTGAGCTGGACGGATACCGTGCAGGCGAGCCTGATGATTTTCGCGTTGATCCTGACGCCGGTTATCGTGATTATCACCGTCGGGGGTTTTGGCGATTCGCTGGAGGTGATTAAGCAGAAGAGCATTGAAAACGTGGATATGCTCAAGGGGCTTAATTTTGTGGCTATCGTTTCGCTGATGGGGTGGGGGTTGGGTTATTTCGGCCAGCCGCACATTCTGGCGCGCTTTATGGCGGCGGATTCTCACCACAGTATCGTCCACGCGCGCCGCATCAGTATGGCCTGGATGATCCTCTGCCTCGCGGGTGCGGTTGCGGTAGGTTTCTTCGGTATTGCTTACTTTAACAATAACCCGTCGCTGGCGGGCGCGGTGAACCAGAACGCCGAGCGTGTGTTCATCGAGCTTGCGCAGATCCTGTTTAACCCTTGGGTAGCCGGGATTCTGCTGTCGGCGATTCTGGCGGCGGTTATGTCAACCCTGAGCTGCCAACTGTTGGTGTGCTCCAGCGCCATCACCGAAGATCTCTACAAAGCCTTCCTGCGTAAAGGCGCGAGCCAGAAAGAGTTGGTCTGGGTTGGGCGCCTGATGGTGCTGGTGGTTGCGCTGGTGGCGATTTCGCTGGCGGCAAACCCGGAAAACCGCGTTCTGGGGCTGGTAAGCTACGCCTGGGCAGGTTTCGGCGCAGCGTTTGGTCCGGTCGTCTTGTTCTCGGTGATGTGGTCGCGGATGACCCGCAACGGGGCGCTGGCGGGGATGGTTATCGGCGCGCTGACCGTGATTGTCTGGAAGCAGTTCGCCTGGCTGAACCTGTATGAAATCATCCCGGGATTTGTGTTCGGCAGCATCGGTATCGTGGTATTTAGCCTGCTGGATAAAGCCCCTTCGGCCTCGATGCAGCGACGTTTTGCCGAGGCGGACGCGCACTATCGCTCCGCGCCGCCGTCTAAGCTGCAAGTGGAATGATATCAAGCCCGCGCAAGCGGGCTTTTTCTTGCCTGTTGATCTGTCTGTGTTTCTTCCTGCCCGCTAATCCCTTGTGTTGTTAAAGGTTTCTTACATCCTGTCATCATTCTCTACACATTTTGCTTGTGTTTCTCATCATCATAATGATAATCACTATCAATCACATTTACGTATCTTTGCACCGGTTGACGGCGATTCACATTAAGGGTGTTCGGCATGTTTGTTCCATTTCTCATTATGTTACGTGAAGGTCTTGAGGCCGCACTGATCGTCAGTCTCATTGCCAGCTATCTCAAGCGTACGCAACGGGGTCGCTGGATTGGCGTCATGTGGGTTGGCGTGTTCCTTGCCGCCGCGCTGTGCCTGGGACTGGGCATATTTATTAATGAGACCACTGGCGAGTTTCCGCAGAAGCAGCAGGAGATGTTCGAAGGCGTTGTGGCGGTCATTGCGGTGTTCATCCTCACCTGGATGGTGTTCTGGATGCGCAAAGTGTCCCGCAACGTGAAGCAGCAACTGGAGCAGGCGGTGGATAACGCGCTGCAAAAAGGCAGCAACCACGGTTGGGCGCTGATTTTGATGGTCTTTTTCGCCGTAGCGCGCGAAGGACTGGAATCAGTGTTTTTCCTGCTGGCGGCCTTCCAACAGGATCTCGGCATCTGGCCGCCGCTCGGGGCGATGCTGGGGCTGGTGACATCTATAGTGCTTGGCTTTCTGCTCTACTGGGGCGGCGTGCGCCTCAATCTTGGCGCGTTCTTCAAGTGGACCAGCCTGTTCATTCTGTTCGTTGCGGCCGGGCTTGCGGCGGGCGCGATTCGCGCATTTCACGAGGCGGGGCTGTGGAACCATTTCCAGGACGTGGCTTTCGACCTCAGTAACGTGCTTTCCACCCACACTCTGTTAGGCACGCTGCTGGAAGGCATTTTGGGTTACCAGGAAGCCCCGAGCGTCAGCGAAGTCGCGATGTATTTTATTTATCTGATTCCGGCGCTGGTGCTGTTCGCCATGCCGCCGCGCGTCATCGCCGCGCCGTCGCGTTCGGCGCCCTGACAACGATCCAATCATTTTCCGTTTGGTTACAACATACTTTTTAAAAGGGATGAGTCATGACGATTAACTTCCGCCGTAGCGCGCTGCAGTTGGGCATCGCTGCGCTGTTCTCTTCTGCCTTTGCGGCCCAGGCGGCCGATATTCCGCAGGTGAAAATCACGGTCAACGACAAGCAGTGTGAACCGATGAGTATTACCGTGAACTCAGGTAAAACCCAGTTCATTATTCAAAACCACAGCCAGAAAGCCCTTGAATGGGAGATCCTTAAGGGCGTAATGGTGGTGGAAGAACGTGAGAACATCGCGCCGGGCTTTACCCAGAAGCTGACCGCGAACCTGCAGCCTGGCGAATATGAGATGACCTGCGGCCTGCTGACGAATCCGAAAGGCAAGCTGACGGTGAAAGGCGAGGCGACTGCCGATGCGGCGAAAGCGGATGCGGTGCTGAGCCTTGGCGATGCCATCACGCAGTACAAAGCCTGGGTTAGCGTGCAGGCGACGGAGCTGGTGAAAAGCACCCAGGCGTTTACCGCAGCCGTGAAGGCGGGCGACCTTGAAAAAGCCAAATCCTTGTATGCCCCGACGCGCCAGTACTATGAGCGTATTGAACCTATCGCCGAGCTGTTTGCTGACCTCGATAGCCGTATTGACGCCCGCGAAGACGACTACGAGAAAAAAGCCGCCGACCCGAAATTCACCGGTTTCCACCGTCTGGAAAAAGCGCTGTTTGGCGATAACACCACCAAAGATATGGGTCATTATGCCGACCAACTGAATAACGACGTACAGGAGCTGCAAAAGCGCATCAGCGAGCTGGCATTCCCGCCGTCAAAAGTGGTCGGCGGCGCGGCGGACCTGATTGAAGAGGTTGCGGCTAGTAAGATCAGCGGTGAAGAAGATCGCTACAGCCACACCGATCTGTGGGACTTCCAGGCGAATGTCGATGGCGCGCAGAAAATCGTCGACCTGCTGCGTCCTCAGCTGCAAAAAGACAACAGCGCGCTGCTCGCTAAGGTTGATGCCAACTTCAGGAAAGTGGACGCTATTCTGGCGAAATACCGCACCAAAGACGGTTTTGAGACCTATGACAAGCTGACCGACGCTGACCGCAACGCGCTGAAAGGGCCGATCACGACGCTTGCGGAAGATCTGGCGCAACTGCGCGGGATCCTGGGGCTGGACTAAGCGCGATGGCAGAGAAAAAACAAGACGACGTGAATGAGCCTTCGCGCCGTCGGTTACTGAAAAGCATGGGCGCGCTGGGCGGCGCGCTGGCCATTTCGGGCGGTTGCCCGGTGGCCCATGCGGCGAAATCATCACAGCCGACAATGCGCGCTGCTGTCGATTCGCGGAGGGAAACTCAGCCGTTTTACGGTCAGCATCAGGCTGGCGTACTGACGCCGCAGCAGGCTGCAATGATGGTGGTGGCGTTTGATGTGCTGGCCAGCGACAAGGCCGAACTCGAACGCCTGTTTCGCCTGCTGACCGATCGTATTGCATTTCTGACCCACGGCGGCCCGGCGCCTGATACGCCGAATCCACGTCTGCCGCCGATGGATTCCGGTATTCTTGGCCCGTATATCGCACCGGACAACCTGACCGTCACCGTGTCGCTGGGACATTCGCTGTTTGACGAGCGTTTTGGTCTGGCGGATAAGGCGCCGAAAAAGTTGCAGCGAATGACGAAGTTTCCTAACGACGCGCTGGATGCTTCGCTGTGCCACGGCGATGTGCTGCTGCAGATCTGCGCGAATTCGCAGGACACGGTCATTCACGCGCTACGCGACATTATTAAGCATTCACCGGATCTCCTGAGCGTACGCTGGAAGCGGGAAGGATTTATTTCAGACCACGCCGCGCGCAGTAAAGGGAAGGAGACGCCGGTAAACCTGCTTGGCTTTAAGGATGGAACGGCTAACCCGGACAGCACCGATACCGCGCTGATGAACAACGTTGTGTGGGTTACAGCGGAGCAGGGTGAACCGTCCTGGACGGTGGGCGGTTCATATCAGGCCGTGCGTATTATCCAGTTCCGCGTCGAGTTCTGGGACCGCACGCCGCTTAAGGAACAGCAGACCATTTTCGGGCGCGATAAGCACAGCGGCGCGCCGCTTGGCATGCAGCACGAGCACGATGTACCGGATTACGCCAGCGACCCGAATGGCGATGTGATTGCGCTCGACAGCCATATCCGCCTCGCCAATCCGCGCACGCCGGAATCTCAGCCCAGCCTGATGATGCGCCGCGGCTACAGCTATTCGCTCGGCGTCAACAACGCCGGACAGCTTGAGATGGGGCTGCTGTTTGTGTGCTATCAGCACGACCTGGAGAAGGGATTCCTGACGGTGCAGAAGCGTCTGAATGGCGAAGCGCTTGAAGAGTATATTAAGCCGGTTGGCGGTGGTTACTTCTTTGTGTTACCGGGTATAAAAGAGCGTTCGCGCTATCTTGGACAGGCGTTGCTTGAAGCCTGATTCAGCGTCCTGCCCACCTGGGCAGGCGCTTTTCTTCACGTTTTTTCTTGTTGGCGCACGGTGCCTGGCCATTGATTATTGAGCAGCGCTATCGGCTACTCCTCTATATTTTTATTTCACGATAATCAAGCTATAACGGTATTTTTGTTTGGTTAAAAATTTTAAAATAAATTTATGGCATTGGGATGTTATTGAATGCAGTATCGCCGCCTGGTTAAGGCGATTTTTATATCCTGTGAATCCTGATTTAACGCCGGGACAGAATTGACGGCGGGCGTTCCCCGGAGGTAGATTTATCGGTCAGTCGCGTCATAGCGGCATTGACGCGATTTTAGGGGCCATTGCATCAGTTCCGCGGTTTTCGTGCAGGTACTTGCGTTTTCGTAAATATTTCAGTAAAGCGGATTGATGAACCGGGCTGTGGGGGTGTGGCTACGCTGGACATAAGACCTCAGTTATTAATTTATTATTAGACAAATGCAACGGTAAAACCACAATGACCACCACTTTAATCATTTTGTTAATATTAAATACAATCGCTATTTTCTTAATAATGGTTGCTATTCATTCATTAATGAATAGCGAAAAACGGATTAGAAACGACATACTCAATCTTCAGCAGAGGCTCTCTCAGGCAGACAAGCCGATTGATGAAGAACCCATCATCGAGAAAACAAAAGAAGTTTGCCTTATTGAATCAGAGCCATCACCAGAGGATAAAATCGATCAAATAAAGTTCGATAAACATCAACGTATCATGCGAAAAAAAGAGGCTCAGGATGCTCAGCGACGGTTTGAAAATGAGTGGCTTGCCGATTTAATAAAAAAAATAGAGCAATATATTTGAAGAAACCGGCCAGGGTGCAGCTTGCGAAGAGATGTACATACCGGAATTCGACGGCATGAAAGGCTGGCCGTTGGTACCCGAAGGGAGGACATAAGCCCCGAATCCTGCGCTGATCAAATGCGGCTAGCGGTACTTTCGGTTAAAAAGTGTTCGATATTGCCTTTTGTTGTTCATTGCCCGTTATTTATAACCTATTGATTTTTATTGTATGTGTATGTTTTTTAACAGGGTTGAAAAACACTATCATAATTCTGTAGTATTTTTGTCAGATGCTATTCCCGATTAAACGGGAAACCAGACGTTATGTTTAAGTAAAAAATATGTTGCATCAATGCTAATTTTTGGTGTACTTATTACATAAGCGGTAGTTCCCGGCAGTGATGATGTTTCACTATGGAGATCGCTAATGGTAGCGTCCTGTACTGGACAGAGAATAACAAACAACCGCACTCCTCAGCGCGGAGGCCACACCTCCGGCAGCGATTTCTTCACCACGAAATTTCCCCAGTTTACGGCAGCTAACGCGTTCACCGACGTGATGCGCGGCGAGCTATCGCGTATCGTCACGTCATTTCAACAGGCAAGCAATGGCTTACAAGGAAGCCAAACCTCAGACGTTCGTGCTCATCATCGTGCTGATTTACGCACGTGTAATGTAGACCAACAACTCAAGGTGCTATCCATGGGAAGACAAAAAGCAGTGATCAAAGCTCGTCGTGAAGCAAAACGTGTGCTGAGACGGGATTCACGGAGCCACAAGCAACGTGAAGAAGAATCGGTCACCTCGCTTGTGCAGATGAGTGGCGTAGAAGCAATTGGCATGGCGCGGGATAGCCGTGATAATTCTCCTATTGCAGCGCGCAATGACGCTCAGGCGCACTACCTGAATGCTATCGAGAGTAAATCGCTTATTTTCGCCACGGGCGAGGCAGGGTGCGGTAAAACCTGGATCAGCGCGGCGAAAGCGGCCGAGGCGCTGATTCATAAGGACGTAGAAAGGATTATCGTGACCCGCCCGGTGCTACAGGCCGATGAAGATCTTGGCTTTCTACCCGGAGATATGTCCGAGAAATTTGCGCCGTACTTCCGGCCCGTCTATGACGTGTTGGTAAAACGCTTAGGCGCGTCTTTTATGCAGTACTGCCTGCGCCCGGAAATTGGCAAGGTGGAAATCGCGCCGTTCGCCTATATGCGCGGACGTACATTTGAAAATGCGGTCGTGATTCTTGACGAGGCCCAGAACGTGACCGCTGCGCAAATGAAGATGTTCCTGACGCGCCTCGGGGAAAACGTGACGGTCATCGTCAACGGTGATATCACCCAGTGCGACTTGCCCAGGGGCGTGCAGTCCGGTTTAAGTGATGCGCTGGCGCGTTTTGTGGAAGATGAGATGGTGGGGATTGTCCGCTTCACGAAAGAGGATTGCGTGCGTTCGGCGTTGTGCCAGCGGACGCTGCATGCGTACAACTGAGGTTAATGCTATTGCTGACAAAGCCCGGG